>CAZSPO010000398.1:0-3502 GCA_964608775.1 uncultured Chthoniobacterales bacterium
CCTCCTGGGCGATCAAAGAGGTGCACCACGGAAGAATAGTCGTGAGAAAAATGGGTAAGAATCGATGGTATGTTGATCTTGCGATTATGAATGAAAGCGAACTGATCCTGGTAAACCGGATAGGATGCGTTGGTAAATCCGGGGATATTGAGGATCGGCCCCTGAACGATGCTGCCATCGCCCGTCGGATCGGCGGCGGCGGAAATATCCACAGCCGATAGTGTGTTGGTAGTGGAGCCGATGACGTGCAGACCGCTGCCATCGCTGAAAAGATTAGGCCAATACCCGTCGAAGCCGCCCTCCAAAGCACCGACCAACTGGGCATCGATGGCATCGTTGCCCAGGTCCGCATCATCGAAATTCTGGTAAGAAAGCCGATAAACCACCACGCCCCCGCTGTCGGAAAAGCCCCGTTTGGCGTAGATGAGCAGGTCACCAAAAAAGATCGGATGCCAATCCCCTCCGCCAAAGACCGAGCTATGATCAATAGTGCCGAGCACCTGTCCGGGATAGTCCACAACGCCGGAGGGCGTGAGCCGCGCCTTGCGAATTTGCATCAGCCCGCCCGGCCCGGGCGCATCGGCTCCCGCTCCGTAGGAAAGCATCGTCGCCCACCAGGGCCCGGCCATGTTGGAACGATTATAAAGCAAGGGCATTTGATTGAGCGCAGGCACGCCTCCCTGCCCGGCCAAGTCGATCTGCCCCCCATAGTCGGTCACCCGCAGAGTTGGGTTTATTAGAAAAAAATCTCCCGACCAAGCCGTCCCGTGCGCATTCCACCCCGCATTGCCGATATTCCAGAAATCGTCGGGATAATAGACATCATTAAAGTTCAGGCCACTGAAGACATGTCCGAAATCCGAGGGCAACCGGCGAATCAACTGCTCGGGATCGGAAATATCGAAGACCCGGGCACTGAGGTCGGAGCCTGGCGAGGAACCGGGCACTTCCCCGCCGACGACGAGCCAGCCGTTGACGTAATTGATCGTTACCGTCCGCCCGAGCGACAGCGTGTCATTGCCGTTGGCAGGCGGGATGCTCGGATCTGCCGCGTTGACCAGATGCGGGGCGTTGATGAGTGTGCCCGGTGCTTCCGCACGCGGCTGGCTCAGGAAGCCCGGCGTGGTCACCTGCGCGGTCAACGACGCGGTGAAAGCGAACAGGCTGGCGACAAAAAGGAGCATCGCAAAGTGGCGGCACCGCAGACTCGGACGTAAGGAGGCCGCAGGGCGGGGAAATGAGTGGCGGGAAATCATGGCATGCATCGGGTTTCACCGGTGGTTAGCGATCCCGCAGACAAACGTTACGGCATGGACCCGGAAAAATTTTGAGGTTAACGTGGATTCAATGTCACACGAGGGGGCGTCCAGTTTTGCCACGACACGGTGGACGATTGTTTTGCAGACACGCGGGCGGGATGCGGGTGGGCAACGGGCGTTGGCTGATCTCTGCCGCATTTACTGGATGCCGCTGTATGCGTATGCCCGGCGTTGGGGGCGGCAGGAAGCGGATGCCGAGGATGCGGTGCAGGAGTTTTTCGCGAAGATTCTGCGAGACGGGCTTTTTGAAGGGGCCGATCCTGCCCGGGGTCGGCTGAGAAGTTATTTGCTGACGGCGTTTCAACATTTTTTGCGGCGAGAACATGTGCGGGATTTCGCGGCAAAACGACGTCCGGAGGGGGGGTGGCTCGCGCTGGACGTGGCGGCGGCGGAGGTCGGTTATCGAGGAGGATTAGCTGACAATGAGACGCCGGAATCTGCTTTCGAACGGCGCTGGGCTTTGACCGTGCTCGATCAGGCCCTTTTCGCCGTGAGGAATCGATATGCGGGGGAGGGGAGAGAAGCCCTTTTTGAGCTGCTGCGCCCGCATCTTGTGGAAGGAGCCGGGCATGGCGAAGGGGTGGCGGCGGCTGAGCAGGCGGGGATGGCTCCCGGGCAGTTCCGCGTCGCATTACACCGAGTGCGGGCGCGGTTTCGTGAAGCTTTGCGGGAGGTGGTGCGGGAAACCGTGAGAGATGAGGCGGAATTGGATGCCGAACTGCGTTATTTACGCCAGCGATTGGGCGGGAGTTCCGGATGACTGCGCCTCCCAACGACGAGTGGGGGAGGATTGATCCTGAGGCACTTTTTGCCCAGGCGGAGAGTCGTCCGGTGGAACCATGGGAGCCGCCTGCGCCTGAGGAACTGGAAATTCCCGGGTACCGGGTAGAACGATTGGCTGGACGGGGTGGGATGGGAGCCGTTTATCAGGCGACCCAACTCAGTTTGCAGCGTCCCGTTGCGATCAAGTTGCTCCCGGCTGCGCTCGCCCCCGATGTGGTGGCCCGGGAACGATTTGAACGGGAAGCGCGACTGCTCGCCACCCTGCGGCATCCCCATATTTTGCCGGTGATCGATTTCGGCGAGTTGCCGACCGGGATGATGTTTCTCGTGACCGAATGGGCGGATGGCGGCGATCTGCAACAGCAGCTATCGAACGGGGTGCCGAGAGCGGAAACGGTCGTTCGCTGGTTGGGGGAAGCCGCTTCGGCGTTGGATGCGGCCCATGCGGCCGGGGTGATTCATCGCGATTTGAAGCCGGCGAATTTGCTGCTCGACGCGAACGGTCGGGTGCGACTTGGAGATTTCGGGATCGCCTTTGCATCGTCCGATCCCCGAGGACCCATGACCCGTCTGACCCTCACGGGGCTTTCACCCGGCACCCCGGATTACATGGCTCCCGAATTATTGGAAGGCGCGTCCGCCGGACCGCAGACCGATGGGTATGCGCTCGGGGTGGTGGCGTATCAGTTGCTCACGGGAAAGCTGCCGCGGGGGGCTTTTGCTCCAGCCTCCACCCTCTCTGGGGTGCCCCGGCGGGTGGACGCCGTGCTGATACGTGCCCTCGCCTCGGCTCCCTCCCAGCGATGGGAGACGGCGGGTGAATTCGCAGAGGCTTTGCGTCGGGCGTCGATGGCGCGGCAACGCGTGCCCCTCTGGGTGGTGGGGTTGGGAGCCGCTGCGGTGCTCATGATCGGCAGTTGGCTGCTGTGGCAACAACGTCCGATGCCTCCAGAGACCTCTGAACCGCCGGTGGTGACCGCGTTACCCGCAGCGATCCCGTTGCCTGCGCCAATTACCGAGCCGACGCCTGAGCCGACGCCGGTGGCGGTCGAGAGTGCTCCCGTCCCGAGTTCTCCAGGGTTGGCGGTCGGTTCTTTATTGGGCGAGGTGCAGTTGCCCGGTGATATCCTGGATGGCGAGTGGAGCCGCGAGGGGGCGAGCTTGGTCAGCGGTTCGACCCGCTCGATCGTGGCGGTTCCGGTGCGGCCCGGAGCAACTTATCGCGTCACACTCCGGTTTACCCGGCTCTCCGGTGAACACTCGGTGGCTCTCCTTCTCCCGACAGCTTCCGGTCCGTGTTCGGTCGAGCTCGACGCTTGGGACTGGAATTTTTTTGCTCCGATTGGGAATGGATTTTTACGGGTCTGATTAAAAGTGGGTGCGGCTAGGGAATGCGAGCA
>CAZSPO010000399.1:0-3484 GCA_964608775.1 uncultured Chthoniobacterales bacterium
GCACCACCATGGGCTGAAAAATGCCACCCCACCAGAGCGGGGACGTCAGATTCACGTTGAGATAGGTGTGATAGGCGTGGAAGGGCCGACCCATTTTCATCATAATGAGAAGCAGCCCGAAGCCGATTAAAAAGGGAGAGAGCCAAGATGCGGTATGGCAAATCCGGCGGTATTTGCCGTGCAGCCCGGCATCCAGGAGAATGGCAAATAACAAGGCACCTACCCCGGCGCCGCCGAGGAAAAGGTCGAGCGCGACTTTCCAGTCCCAGTAGGGGCCGTGCTGGACATGGTAGACAATTTCCGGATTCATGAGGTCTCTTTTGCTGAATGGGGTTGGGGGTCTGAATAACGGTGGGTGACGCTCTTGCAGGTGCCGAGTGTGCCGCGCTTACGTTCGAATTCGATACAGGCCGCCAGCGTGATGTGGTGTAGCTCTTCCGCGATCGCCTTACGCTCGATTTTCCAGAAATTGTGGGCCGGGCAGGCCCGCTCGTCGCTGCAGAGATCTTGCCCTAGCAGGCAGCCCCGGTTCCAGTCCTTGCCGTCGATCGCTTCGGTAATTTCCAGCAGCGTGATCGTCTCCGGTGAGCGTGCCAGGCGGGTACCGCCGGCCCAACCGCGCTTGGACCGGAGGATGCCCGCATCAACCAGCTTTTTGAAGACTTTCGTCAAGTAGGCCGGTGGCACTTTAGCGCATTCCGCCACATCCCGCACGAAATGCGGGCCGCCGTCCTCTGAGAGGCAAGCCAACGCTTTGACCGCATATCCGACGCCCTGTGAAAGGGTTAACATAAAGCCATGTTTATATATTCAACTTCATTGTCAAAAATAAAATAGACAACCTTATCCAAAAATGGGGAGACCGGGTTTGATCTCCCGATCGGGTGCGTTGTCCAGTGCGATGGGATTCAGTCCTTCGTTTTTGGCCGATAGTTTTTCTAACAAAAGAAACTTGCATAATTCGCGAAACAACGAAATATTTGGGGGGTAATGGGAACACGAGTTAACACCGGCTCAGCTTTACGGCCGGAAGTCGTATTCAAAGCGTTGGGACATCCGGCGCGAGTCACGATTATTCGGCGTCTATCGGGGGGCGAACATTGTGTGTGCGATCTGGTCGAGGCGGTGGGCCTGGGCTGGTCAACGGTGTCGCGGCACCTTTCGGTCCTGCGCGAGGCCGGGGTGATTGAAGACGAGAAGCGCGGCCTACAAGTGTTTTATCAGCTTTCGCTTCCATGCGTTTCCCGCTTCATCGCCTGCCTGGATGATCCTTCTAAATTCCCGGAGCTGAGTGCCGAAAGCTGCAACTGCGATTGAGCAAAGTTTTTTTTGAAATGATATTTCGCAATTAAACGAAATAACGGACTTGAATTTTTAATGGAAACAAAAAAAGAACTGAAGATCGCCGCAGGCTTCCTTGCGGTTTTCGGCCTGGTTTACTTTTTGCCGACGCGCCTGCCCCGTTTTGACAACGCGGTGCGCGAGGCGCTGGAATTGGTCCGCTGGTATGCGCGGGAGCACGTGATTCTCTGCCTGCTTCCGGCTTTTTGGATCGCGGGGGGTATCGCTGCCTTTGTTTCACAGGCGGCGGTCATGCGCTACCTTGGCCCAAAGGCACCGAAGCCCATGGCCTACGGGGTTGGCTCTATTTCGGGCACGATCTTGGCGGTTTGTTCCTGCACGGTTCTGCCGCTCTTTGCCGGGATCTACCGGATGGGCGCAGGACTGGGGCCGGCCACGGCATTCCTCTACTCGGGCCCGGCCATCAATGCACTGGCCATCATCCTGACCGCCAACGTGCTGGGAGCCCAACTCGGGCTGGCCCGAGCGGTCGGTGCCATCCTTTTCGCCGTCGTGATCGGGCTGCTCATGGCCTGGTTTTTCCGCAAAGAGGAAACCGCCAAGGTCGCCAAAGCCGCGGAGATGCCCGTGCCGGAGGCGCTGCGGCCCCTCTGGCAAACCGCGGCCTTCTTCGCGGCCATGGTCGGCATTCTGGTCTTTGCCAACTGGGGCGCCTCCTCCAGTGAGACCGGATTCTTTGCCACGGTCTTTGCCCTCAAGTGGTGGCTGACCGGTCTCCTCACTCTCGGCTTTGGCCTCATGCTGTGGCGCTGGTTTAAGCTGGAAGGCTGGAAATTGGCCCTCGTCGGTGGCCTGATTGCGCTGACCACCTGGCTGACTTGGGGCCAACCAAACTGGCCGGTCTTCGTCGGCGTGTTGGGCCTGGTCTGGCTCACCGCCGGACGCGATGACGAGGCGGGCGAATGGTTCGACCAGACCTGGACCTACACAAAAATGATTATGCCGCTACTCCTCGGCGGCGTGCTGGTGGCCGGGTTCCTGCTTGGGCGTCCCGGCAGTGAAGGTCTTGTGCCAAGTGAGTGGATCAGCGGCCTCGTCGGCGGGAACAGCCCGGGAGCCAATCTCTTCGCTTCCGTCGCCGGAGCGCTCATGTATTTTGCTACGCTGACCGAGGTGCCGATCCTCCAGGGCCTCCTTGGCAGTGGCATGGGCAGCGGCCCCGCCCTCGCCCTGCTTCTCGCCGGTCCCGCCCTGAGCCTGCCCAATATGATCGTCATCAATACCATCCTCGGGCCGAAGAAAACCGGCACCTATGTGATGCTGGTCGTTGTTTTCGCCACCCTTAGTGGATGGATCTATGGCTTTATTTTTTCTTAAATCCAAAAAATAGACGATGATGAAAAAAATCCAAATCCTCGGCACCGGCTGTGCCAAATGCAACAAACTGACGGATGCCACCAAAGCGGCCGCCGATGAACTCGGCCTCGACTATGAGCTGGAAAAAATCACCGACATGATGCGCTTCGCCGACTTCGGTGTCATGATCACGCCGGCCATGGTCGTTGACGGCGAAGTGAAAGTCGCGGGCAAAGTGCCGTCTGTGGAAGCACTGAAAGCTCTCCTCCAATAATCCCTCTCAACCGACACATAAGACGATAAACAGCGCAAGTTTCATACTGCGCGTTGTCGCGGTTGGTGGCCTCGGCTATTGGGCCTGGGGGAAGCTCACACCCCACCGTTTCCCCTGCCGATGACGCGACTTCGGCTGCGACCTCCGGCGGATCCCCCGCGGTTCCGACCGCAACCCGGCAAGATGCCCTGCCGGGGATTTTGTTTTGCTTGCAGAGGGGTTGATCACGGTTTGTGGGCGGCTATCGCCGGGTGAGTGCGACTCGGCGATCCAGGGTTGTAAAAACTGAACATTTGTATACCCTTTTGGGTTCTCTGTTGTTTAGGATATGTACGCGCTCGGGAATTTCAGCTGTTATACGTTTCACGGTTCGCTCTGGGAGCCGGCTGGGCTGGTGCGTGCGGCGGCGGAGGCGGGGTATACGGGTGTGGGGTTAAGTGATTTTCGTGGGTTTTACGGTTCGGTGCCGTTCTCGCAGGCGTGCCGGGAGCATGGGTTGCGTGCGGTGCATGGCTGCCGGGTGGGGGTGGAGGGGATCGGGATGGTGCAGCT
>CAZSPO010000400.1:0-3468 GCA_964608775.1 uncultured Chthoniobacterales bacterium
GGGCGCATCTCCGAAAGTTGCGAAAAGTGTGGAGAGAGGGGGAAGCCGACGGCACCTCCGGCTCCCGGTGGAACGCGACCTCCGGGCGCGTTGAGAGCGGAGCGGAGGGGACTGGGGTGCGGGGAACTGGCATTCCCTCCCACTCCCAGCGTGCGCCGAGCGCCCGATCCACCTTCGACCGCAGCGCGGCGGTAGGGCTCCCTCGCCGAGGGGGCCTTTGGGGGGGATCGTGCGCCGACTCCCGACCGCTCGACGAGCGGGGGCGCTACTTTGGAAGTCGGCGCTCCCCTATCCAGATTGCAATCATTAGAGATGCACCCGGGTGGCGGTTCACGGCATTTTTCTTTAAACAGCCCAACCAAATTCGAAGGACAATTCGACTAGTGGTTAGCCGCGAAGGCAAAACTCCACGGACATTAAGAGTTTGCAGGGCACATGCTTACAAAGCGGCGGAGGGGGGAGCTCTGCGGAATGAGCAAGGGCGTCGGGCCGATTCTTATCGCGATCACAAGACGCAGAAAGCTCTGGCCTCTACCCAACCCAACGCTTGGAACTCGCTCCCAGTTGAAAGCATCGCGCTCCTCCACCAAGACGGAATCGTCACCTTTCTGGGGTTGCCCTGCCCCGCTGAATCTTTGCAACCTCCCCTGTGTTTCCGCTCCGGATCGCTTCGGCGCGGGCACCGATCCTGCACCCATGGCCAGCCCTTCCATCCGAAAACATGACGTCCTGGTCCTCGGCGGCGGCTTTGCCGGCATTTACACCGGCAAAGCTCTCGCCCCGTTCACCCGTCGAAAACCCGGTTCAACCGCCCTAATTGCCCGGGAAAATCACATGGTCTTTCAACCCATGCTCCCGGAAGTCGCCGGTAGTTCTCTCTCCCCGCGAGACGTGGTCAATGCGATCCGTCAACTCTGCCGCGGATGCGAAGTCTACAAGGGCGAGCTGCTCTCCATTGATCTCCAAGCTCGTCAAGTCGTCCTGCACGCCGGTCCGTTCACGCCTCCCTTCTCCTTCGCCTACGATCATCTCGTGCTCACCCTCGGAGCGGTCGTCGATCTGAGTCGGATCCCCGGCATGGCCGAACATGCCTTCGTCATTCAAAACGTCGGCGACGCGATGAAACTCCGCGCGGCTGTGATCGCCCGGATGGAGGAAGCCAATGTCGATCCCGATCTCGAAAGACGCCGCTCCATCCTCCAATTCCTCGTGGTCGGCGGCGGCTACTCCGGTGTGGAAACAGCCGGGCAACTCCTCGACCTCCTCGAAGATGTGCATCATCTCTATCCTAACATCGAGCACGACGACTTTTCCGTCACCCTCGTCCACAGCCGCGACCACCTGCTCCCCACCCTCCGCCGCAGCCTCGGCGAATACACCGCCCGCAAGCTCACGGAACGCGGCCTGCGACTGATTCTCAACGAACGGGTCAAATCCGTCACCGCCCGCCAGGTCCGCCTTGCGAGTGGCACCATCTTGTCCGCTTCGCTGGTCGTCTGCACCGTTGGCAACGCGCCCCACCCGCTCATCCTGCAAATGGGTGCCGCCCAAGGCGTCCCGTTGGATCACGGACGCGTCATCACCGATGCCACCTGCGCCGTGCCGGGTTTTCCCGGTCTCTGGGCAGCCGGCGATTGCGCCGCCGTTCCGCTTCAATCCGAGGGCACCTCGCCGCCCACCGCGCAATTCGCCATGCGCCAGGGAAAATTGCTCGGAGAAAATCTGGTCGCCACCTTGAACGACCGCCCGACTCGCCCCTTCACTTTCACTGGTCTGGGTGAATTCGCCGCCATCGGCCACCAAAACGCGGTCGGTGAGGTATTTGGGTGGAAAGTTTCGGGCTTCTTCGCCTGGTGGATGTGGCGCACCGTTTACCTCTCCAAACTTCCCGGCCTCGAAAGGAAATTGCGCGTCATGGTCGAGTGGACCTTGGAGGTCTTTTTCTCGCGCGATATTAACCTCCTGACGCCTCAATACACCACCGGCCTGAGCGAAATGCATCTTGAGCCGGGCGACCAACTCTTTCACGTCGGCGAACCCGCTTTCTCCTTTTACATCGTCAAACAGGGCCAGATCGAAATTCGCGACGCCGACGACAGCCTCGTTCGCACCATTGATACAGGAGGTTACTTCGGCGAGCGCGCCTTGCTCACCGACAAGACTTGGCGGTTCAATGCCAGGGCCGCTGCGCCCACCGAGCTGGTCGTGATCAATCAAGAAACCTTCACTCGGATCACTTCCGCCTGCTCCTCCTTCCAAACCCTGCTCGCCGGTTCGGCCGCCACCTGGCGCTCCCGCGATGAACTGGATCGGCTCGAATCCCGCATCCCAGAAGAGCGCCGACACGCCCCGGTCTCCTCCATCATGGCCCGCGATCCGGTGACCCTCACCCCCGACCTCCCCGCTGACGCAGCGATGGCGCATATTCAAGCCAAACGCCATGGCGCTTACCCGCTTGTGGATACCGACGGGCAGGTGCTCGGATTGGTCCGCCGCACCGCCTTGTTTGAATGGTTCAAGCATCTGCCCCCTAGTCACCAAGCCACCCTCGCGACGGCCCCGCTTACCCCCGTGCCTCACCTCCCGCCCGACACCCCCCTCGATCACGTCCTCGAAAGCCTCGTGCGCGAAGGCAGCACTCGCGCCTTGGTCACGGACGAAACCAACCGGTTACTCGGCGTCGTGACCCTCAGCGACCTGCTGCTCCCAGCCCCCGCCGAAGCTTAACCCCCGTTCGCATGGTTCGCCTGAGCTGAAAAAAACCACTCTTTCCCCGCATCCAACCTTTCAAGGGAATACGAACTCTAATTGATACCTCTTACCTACACCATGAAACAACTCCTCCTCACCCTATCCATCCTCGCCATCTCCACGCTCGGCCTCCAAGCCGGCGATGCCGAGTCCATCTCCCTCACCGACCTCAAAGGGGCAATCGCCGCCAAGGAAGTCGTCGTGATTGACGTGAACGGCTCGGCTTCTTATGCCTCCGGCCACATTCCGACCGCGATCGATTTCGAAGCCAACAAAGCCGATCTCGCGGCGGTCCTGCCTGCCGACAAGAGCACGCTCATCGTCGCCTATTGTGGCAACGAATACTGCGGAGCCCACGCCATGGCGACCAAGGCAGCCAAAGAACTTGGCTACACCAACGTCAAACATTTTTCCCCCGGCATTGCGGGCTGGAAAAAGGCCGGTGAACCGACCGAGTCCAAAAGCTAATCCCATCACCTCACCCTCAATCCATTCACAAAAAGCCCGTCACGCGAGTGACGGGCTTTTTTTTGTTTGAATTCTAAATAGCCAGACCCGAATGGCGCCAGCTTAAGGCAGCGTTCCCCAAAGGAGCAAAATACGCCAGCCCAGCGCACCGCCCCATAAGCGCTAACTTGATCTGGGTTCACAAGCTGAAAGCCGTGCCGGAGGCACTCAGGATATTAGCCGGTGGCGCGAGCCACCGGTTCTTTTCCA
>CAZSPO010000401.1:0-3468 GCA_964608775.1 uncultured Chthoniobacterales bacterium
TCTTCTACCGTGGTCGTGCCGCCGATTGTTCCGGTGCCCGCTAACGTCCCGCCATTCTCCACACCGGTGGTTATCACACTGCCGAGATTGGTATTGACGACTAATTCCCCTGCTCCGACCTGCACGCGGCCATTAAAACTGTTGGCACCCGCGTTGGAGAGAAGCAAAGTCCCGTCGCCGTCCTTCCGCAGGATTGGGGTCCGATCCGCCGTGATGAAGTTGATCGCCCCACTTGCCTCGAATGTATTCCCATCGGTCACCTCAATAATCCCCCGCTGCCCTTCGGTTGCTCCCGTATTTAATCTCAAGGCCCGATTGGTCGAAGTCGTCCCGTCCACGATCAATATGGAGTCGCCTGACGAACTGAAATTATTTCCGAAATTCACCTGACTGCCCCTCCCCAATTGCCCGGCCACCCCGGAATCTGTCAACGCCGTCACTTGCAATCGGGTGTTGGTTGAAATCGTTACATTGCCACCAAAGTCGTGGATGGCATTCATGACAACCAAACCATTCGCTCCTCCCCCAGTCGCGGTTGTAAGAGTCAGTGTGCCGGTGCCGGGCTCGGTGTCGACGATGGCAGAATTAACATTAATCTGCGATGCGGGTCCGTCGACATACAACCCTAATGTCGCATTGCCGACGATATCGTGGGTGACGCCACCATTCAGATTCAACGTGCCTGTGGTAGTGCCCAAACGGGAGGTTCCTTGCACAAAAACCTCGCCTGTCAGATCGACCGTCGCACTTCCTGTGACGTTCAGAGCTCCGAAACTAAATTGGCCGTTTCCCGCGATTTCCATATCGTTCGACAGCGTCATACTGGAGCTCGTACGCAACGACCGGGCTCCCGTCTGCGTGACCAAAGTGCCTGCATTCAAAGCACTGCTAATATCCGTGAACCCCGCACCCGACAAGCTCAAGTCCCCGGACCATCCCGACGGATTGGTCAGGGTGGTTGTCCCTGTTCCCTGCACCGCGATGTTGCCCGACCCGGAGAGGTCTCCGGAGAGTGATATATTTCGGGTATTGTGATCGAGGATGAGGTTGTGAGTCTGCAGATTCACTGGGCCGCTCACATTCAGCGTGGTATTGAAAGTGCCCGAGCCCGCTTGCCACGTTTGGTCCGCCGTTAGTCGCACCCCTGTGCTGATGGTGAGATTCCGTCCATTAGCGGAGCCCCCAGCCGTGATTCCTCCCGCACCCACATCGACCGTGTTTCCCACCCCCGCCAGGGTAATGCCAAAACCGGTGTGATTAATCCCCGTCACAGCCGGATCAAATGCCGCCCCCAGGGTGACAGTCGCGGTGGCATCATTTTGCAGGGTCGCGGTATTTCCATCCACCCACAGGGCATTAAACGGCCCCCCAGAAGCGGAGCCCCAATTCGTGGTTGTGTCATCCCACGCTGACGCAGTGGGATCTAAGAACAACTGCGCGGAGAGGGAAGGCAGCGTGACCAAGAGGCCCGATGCAAAAGCCGCGCACAGAAGGATCAAACGAGGACGTCTGGGGGAAGGTTTGGAAAACATATAATCAACCAAAATCAAAACGGCTGGGGAGAAAAGACTTGCGTTGTGGGAACGTTCCCGGACTTTCTCACCCTCATGGATCCTTCCTTGCCCCTCCCCCCGGCCGTTCACCGTCCCACCATTAAGGATATTGCCCGCGAGTGCAGACTCGGGATTTCCACCGTCGCACGCGCCCTCAACCACGAAGCCCATTGCGCCTCCCAAACCCGTGAAGCGGTCCTCGCTGCCGCCAAAAAGCTCGGCTACCAAAAAAATCGGGCCGCCGCCATCCTAGGTGCCACCTCTAAAATCACGCCGCACCCCATCGCCCAAAAGGTGGCCCTGATCACCGATGTGCCGCCCTCGCGTCCGGAGAAAGTCTTAGCCACAGCCATCACCCCTTTCAAAAAGGCTCTCGATAGGACCGGGCGGACTGGCGAAACTTTTCCTCTCACCTCGTCCGCGCAAATTCCCGGTGCTTTAAAGACGGCCTATGCGCGAGGCTGCGATGGCATCATTCTCGAATGGAAAGGCCCCCCTCCCGATTGGCATTCCGTGGCTCAGTGGGATCGCTTTGCTATTGTAGCGGTTGATAACAATAGTGAGGGTGCTCCATTCCACCGGATACAACGCGCCCATTTTGATGAAACCCGCCGACTTCTACTCCAGCTTCTTCAAAGCTCCTCCGGTCTTGTCGCCGTCCTGATTCCCGAACATCCCTTCGTCTGCATCGCCGACCGCGACCGTTCTGCCGCCGTCCTGATGACCGCTCAGGATTTTCCTCCCCACCGCATGGCCATCTGCCCGAACCTCTCTTTTCATTCTTTGAACCGGAAAAAAGTGCAGCAATGGCTGGCCCGCAAACGCCCCCGTGCCGTCCTGGGTTTCGGCGGATTTTTTTGGTGGGATTGCTATGAAGCCGGGCTGCCCATGCTCGGGGGATGCCGTTTTGCAGCGTTGAACGGAGGCGGATGGTCCTTTTCTCATCCCGATACGGGGGAGATTGTCACCATCGGTGGATACGACGAAGAGCAGGGAGAAATGGAGGCGCACGCTTTCCAACTGCTCGACTCCCTTCTCGCTCACTCCCAAACCGGCATTCCCTCTCGCCATCGCATGGTCCTCTCGTTGGAATTGGAATACCTGCCTGGAAATAGTTGCTAACCCGGATGGATCGTTCAGCTCAGCCAAGCCCTTACACTTCCGGCAATGGACGGCCTTGGGCGGCGAAGAGTTGTTCGAGGAAATAGATGTCACCGCGATCTTTCTCGCGTCCGGTCCGCTTTTTCATCCGGTAAAGAAGTTCTGGGCTCGCGAAGGGGATGAGGACGCCATCGATTTCATGCACGATCACACTCTTTGCCGCTTCCGCGTAGGAAATGCCGGATGCACGGGACATGAGGGCAACGAGGATTTCATCGGCCACGCGGACGACGGTGTATTTGGCCACATCGCCGGGATGCAATTCGCGCACACAACCGTCGGGCAGGGTGGCCAGGGCCTCGAAAACGCGGCGTTCGTTTTTCCGGGGAGACATCCATGAGGACATCCACGTCGCCCGTGTTACGGGCAAGCCCGTTTGCTCTTATGGCAAAACCTCCCACGACGATGAATTGCGCACCTCGAACATTCAGTTCCTTACAGAGAGAGACAAGGTCCTCAAGCGTTGGGTCCCGCGGAATCAGTTCCCCGGTTTCTGGATCAAATGGTCCATCAGCCATTGGTCAGCCTCCTCATGCGAACTGAAACGATAAACCCCTTTGCAAATGCGCGGTCTCATGCCCGCATCCCGCCATGCTTCTGCGGACAGGCGACTGCGTGGATCAAGTCGCAGCGGATCAAAGGTCGCCATAGATGGATTCGCGCGGGGACGAATTTCGCCCTTTCAGGGCTAACTTTCTAACTCACGACTACCCAGGGCGTTGCCCTGGGCTATCGAAGATCGCACCTTTGGTGC
>CAZSPO010000402.1:0-3468 GCA_964608775.1 uncultured Chthoniobacterales bacterium
GCGTAATCCTCGGCAAACCCCTTCACCCCACTCCGTCTCCGTCGGTGACTTCGATAAAGGGTGCGGGTCTGCGGATCGTAAAGTTCGCGTTGTAAAAAGCAAGCCGCCCCCTCTGCCATCCGCAGCAAACCCGGATCGCCTAGTGGCCCTGCGGCTCGGGCACAACTCCCCAACATCAGCCCATTCCATGCGGTGATTACTTTATCGTCTCGCTCTGGTCGGGGTCGCTTTTTTCGCTGCTCGGCCAACTGACGAAGCACCCCCTGCCAATCCGCCCCCTCTCTCGGCGCACAAGCCTCCGGTTCATTGGCGAGGAAGAGCTGGTTCTTGCCGCGTAACTCGCCATGCGGATCGGCTCCCGCTGGAATATTCCCCTCGGGTTGGATGGCAAACACGCGAAAAGCCCAGGCCGCCTCCTCAGCGGAAAGGACCTCCGACAATTCGGCTGCGGTCCAAACATAGTAAGCGCCCTCCCTCGCCCGCTCTGCTTCTGCGGTCGGCAAACTGTCGGCATCTTCCCCAGAGAAAAATCCTCCTTCACGAGGAGACGTTAAATCGTGCCGGACATAATCGAAAAGCCGGCGCGCGGCGGTTTCGAAACCCCGATGCCCCGTGATCTGCCACGCCTCGACGAGGGCTTGTGCGATCTGGGCTTGGTCGTAGAGCATTTTTTCATAATGGGGCACCTGCCAACGAGCATCGACCGCATACCGATGGAAGCCGCCCCCGAGATGATCTTGAATACCACCGACCCGCATCCGTTCGAGGGTCAAGCAGACCGCATGCAAAGCGCGCGCTCCCTCGGGTGTGCCGGACCGGAGCCAGGCTTCACGCAGTAGGAAATAAAACGCCGCTCCGCGTGGAAATTTGGGAGGACCACCAAACCCGCCATTTTCTACGTCGAACTGGTTTAAAAAGGCGGCCAAACCGCGGTCAGCCACCTCCCCAAGCGGTGCGCAGCCGGGAGGAGCCCCCGATTGGGCGGGGGCCGCCGCTTCACGGAGCTGGGCAAGGACTGTTTCAGCCTGCGCCAAGAGCCCGGGGCGATCTTCCTGCCAAAGCTGCTTGATCCGGGTCAGCAAGGTGGGAAAGCCGATTCGACCGGCGCGATCTCTCGGCGGAAAATAGGTGCCGCCGAAAAATGGGGCCCCCTCCGGGGTCAGCCAGACGCTCATTGGCCAACCGCCCGATCCAGTGAGAGCCTGAATGAAGGCCATATGAATCCGGTCAACATCCGGCCGCTCTTCCCGGTCGACTTTGATGCTGATAAACCCTTCGTTCAGCTGCTGCGCGATCGTTTCGTTCTCAAAGCATTCATGCGCCATCACATGGCACCAATGGCAAGTCGCGTATCCAATGCTGAGAAAGATCGGCTTCTCCTCCCGCCGCGCCTTCTCAAATGCCTCCGTTCCCCATGCAAACCAATCGACCGGCTGCGCGGCGTGCTGCAGCAGGTAGGGCGAGCATTCGTGTAACAGGCGATTGATATGACCGGACCCAGACATCCCCCACACGCTGCCGCCCAGCGGTCCGAGCGGTCAATGGGAAAGGGTGCCGAGTCTGCCTTCATCCTTCACGAAGATTGATCCTCGCCCCGACCCCCACACGCTCATCTCATCTAACACCCGAACTGAATCTGCCCCATTCGTTTCATCTAACAAACCATGAACCGGCACCCGATTTGTCAATATTTGTTACCTGACCCCCAAGGTGTGAGCTTTAATTGTAGGCCCTTCCCAGGCTGCCAAGGGTTCCGGGTGTATCCGTCTGCGGTCAACTGGGCAACCTGTTCTTCGCAGTGGGTGATCAGCTCTGTCACGCACAACCCGAGATGGGAATCGGGGTAGCGCTCCAGCCCGTTTGCTGCCAACTGAAACAGCCGCGCAGCCGGCCCGAGGCGACGTCCGTCTGTCGGATGGTCGGGTCGGGCCGCCTGTTTTTGCAAATGCACGTGAGCCCCTGCGAATTGGATCAATGCTTTGTAAAAATCGCGGTCGGGGCCGCGTTCCCGCAGCCAAAGTTGCTCCAGCACGTCGTGCGCTTCGTAATACTGTTCGGCATTGAAGCAGGTGAAATAACCAGCATACCAGACCGGCCAACCCTCACTCTCCAAACCCAGATCGGCGACAAAGGCTTCCAATCGCCCTGCCTTCTTTCCGTTGCCCGACTCCTTCACGGGGTGGCTCCCCCCAAGGTGGATGGCTCCCCTAAAGGTTCGGCGCGAAAGGTGTCGGCAGGGAACTCGGGGTTGACCTGCACCTCGTCGAACTGTGTGGTCACCGCTCCGAATGGCGACTGCGTAACAATTCGAGTGGGAAAAGCGATGCCGCCAAATTCGCGATAATCGAAAAAACGACTCTCTCCTTCCACCGTGGTCTCTTGGATCAATCGGCCCGCTTCATAAATTCGCTCTCGCGGTTCCCCTTCGTCATAGTGAATGGCGAGGGTGCCGGGTGCCGCCAGCTTAACCTCGCGTCCAGGCAATTCCGGGCGATGGGAAAGCGCGGCGGTTTCGTAGGCGCGATTGCGCAGCTCGATACTTTCCGCCGGTTCCATCGGCTCCCAGGCTCCGGGGTCATCCGGGAGGAGGGTGCGAAACCAGGCGCGTTCCCCATCGAAGAGCGACAAGGTTTCGCCAGCAGGCAACACGATTCGGATCCAGAGCCGGTTCGGTTTTTCCACCCGCACGATGATCGGAGCGGGGTCAAGACCGTCGGCCATGATGATGTGGCCCCGATATTCCACCCGTTCCACGGCGTCCAGGGCGGTCTCGCCCCCGACCGATTGCGCAAACGCGTCGAGCAATGCCTCGACCGATTCGTCGGTGGCCCGAGCGGAGAGCCCACTCCCCGCCATTCCGAGTGCGGTCAGGATCGAAAGAAAAAAGTGGCGCATTCCCTCGCTTACGCCCTCTGCCAACCGGGATCAAGCGCTTGGTCAAGGCAGCCAAGACCAGACTTCCACTTGGAAAAAGCGGAACAACGGTCGGAAAAGCAAGTCGCCCAAGGGGCGGTATCCCGCATAGATTTTACAATAACCGGTGAGGCCCGCTTTCAGGGGAAGCCCGGCGTGGGCATCGTCAAAGCGGATCAAGACCCGGACAATATGGGCCGTCTCATCGGGGCTCGCCGCCGGTTCGATCGCTTCGACCACGCCGCTGAGAGGGCGGGTGGGGTTGGCGACCAGCCGGATTTCAGCCCGCGCACCGACCGCGATATCGTCCGCCTCAGCTTCCGGCAGGGCGATTTCCGCTTGGGGCAGGCCCGGCTCTTGGACGCTTGCGTATTCCATCCCCGGCTCCAGTCGGCTGCCTCGTTTTCGGCGGAGATGGGCGTCCACCAACACCCCGGTGATGGGCATCCGGAGGGTGAGCCGTTCGCGCTGGCTTTCCAAATAGGCGATCAAGGCTTCCAACCGGGCGATTTCAGCGCCAACGGCCGCGACCGTTTGTTTGGCGGCTTCGATTTC
>CAZSPO010000403.1:0-3466 GCA_964608775.1 uncultured Chthoniobacterales bacterium
CGCAACCGGAACCCGCTGGCACCATGATGCGTGAATCAGCCTGGGGACCCGGTGCTGCACGGACGAGAGTGAAGCGCTGCCGGTCTTCCAGTTCTGGGATGAGAAAATGAGCATTTGCCCCTCCGGGATGTCATTCATATAGTGATTATGTGCAAAAGATTCGCGTTTCTGTCCATTGGCAAATCCATTGGTTTTTTGTAAAACTCTGGGCCATGACTGAAATCCGCCCACACCCATCCCGCTTACGAACGGCCATCATTGGCACAGGAGGCATTGCCAAAGCTCATCTCAAGGCAATTGAATCGAACAAGGACATCATTGAGCTGAAGGCGATTTGCGACACGGATCAAGAGCGTCTGCAAGCATTTGCCGAGCGTGCGCCACAGGCGCACGGATACCGGTCGTTTGAGGAGGTGCTTGCCCACGAGGATCTTGATCTTGTGCAATTAGCCACTCCGCCCTCGGCGCATGTTGCCCTCTCTATTCAGGCGATGCGGGCAGGTATTAACGTCCTCTGCGAAAAACCACTTTGTGGATCACTTGCCGATTGCCGGAAAATCCTTGAGACTGAAGAGCAGACGGGCAAATGGTGCGCCAGCGTCTTTCAGTTCCGCTACGGATCGGGCACCATCCATCTCCAAAATCTACAAAGGGAGAATACCCTCGGGCGTCCATTGGTCGCGGTTTGCAACACGCTTTGGTATCGACCGCGGCACTATTACGATAAGGAATGGAGAGGCCGTTGGTCCACCGAGCTGGGCGGCCCAACGGTCGGACACGGAATCCACGCCATGGACCACCTCCTTTCAATCCTCGGTGACTGGGAGGAGGTCCGCGCCGACATCGGAACGCTGGACCGTCCCATCGATGTCGAAGACATCTCCATGGCGATCATTCGGTTCGCCAATGGCGCCATGGCCAGTGTGGTCAACAGCGTGCTTTCTCCTCTCCAGGAAACCTATCTCCGGGTCGACTATCAAAAGGCGACGGTCACCCTCAAGCATCTCTATGGGTATAAGAATGAGGACTGGACTTTCCATCCCGTCGAAGGGGCGGGCGAAGAAATCTCCCAATGCTTCAAGGTTCTCCCCGAAAACCAGAGTTCCGATCACGCAGCTCAGATCAAAGCCATTCACCAAGACATTCTGGCGGGACGCAAACCACAGACTACCGGTGTAGCCGCTGAGTCTACCATCGACCTGATCTCCTCACTCTACAAGGCAGCATTGACTGGGCAGCCTGTCACACGGAGATCCATTCTTCCCGGCGATCCTTACTACGAGGCCTTCCACGGCCAAAAGAGCGTCTCCCACCGCCTGATCCTCTCGAATAAATAAATGATCACGAATCCAAGAACCATCGAAAACCTTGAGGTTTTTCCGGCCACCGCGCCGATTACCCGCACCTTCAACTTCGCCTCGGGCAGCGCAGGGTCGATCGGCTCGCGAGCGAAGCTGGTCTTTGTCAAAATCACCGATTCGGAAGGTTGCTATGGCTGGGGTGAAGCCCGTGCTCATCCCCAGTGGTCTTATGAGTCTCCGGAGAGCCTGGTCTCGACGATTCAGACATATCTGGCGCCAGCGGTGCTCGGGCAATCGATCTGGGACCGCCATGATCTCCATGTTCGCATGCATGCCTCGGTCGGCCGCGGCCCGAGCACTGGCATGCCACTAGCCAAAGCCGCAGTGGATATCGCATTGCACGACCTCTGCGCCCGGGCATCCGGCCTTCCACTCCGTGCGTTTCTGGGGGGCTCTCCCAGTCCGAGGCTGATGGACTTGGGATGGACGATCTCCGTCAAGGATAGTGCCGAAGCCGTTGATGATATGGACCGAGCCCTGCAAATGGGTTTCCACCACTTCAATTTTAAGATCGGTGCAGGCTTCGACCGGGATCGAGAGTTGGTCCAAGCGGTTCGCCGGAAAAAACCTGCGGAAAGCCTCCTCTGGGCCGATGCCAATCAGGGGTTGAGCTATCCGGAAGCACTGAGGCGAATCCATATGCTGGAAGCGGAGGGGCTGGATGTGCTTGAACAACCTTTGGCCGCCGACCAAATGCACCAGATGGAGCGGCTCCGCGCCCGGACGACTCTCTGTTTTGGAATCGATGAGAGCTGTGTCAGTCCCGGCGATTTGTTCTCCCACGCCAAGAGGGGACTCGTCGATTATTATGTCTTGAAGCTAACGCGGAGCGGCGGCATCTGGCCCAGCTTGCTCCAGCTCGGCGTGGCGCAGTCAGCTGGGCTCGGACTACTGGTAAGCGGCCTCAGCGACTCCATGGTCACCAAATTGGCTGCCTGCCAAACGGCTGCGGCCTTCGGATATGTGGGTGCCTCGGCCCTCAACGGCTCCCAGTTCATGGACGACTCCGAACTCTTCCCCCGGAAATCCGAAATCGAAGCCGAGGGGTCGATCCGTCTCGACGACGAGCCCGGAATCGGCATCGAACCGGACGAATCAGCCCTGCGGGCGAACCATTGGGGAATTTAACCCGCTGAGTGCCACCCGGAAAATCCGTAACGACCTAAAACATAACACACCTAACAGATAACTATAATCCCGATGAATCACACCCTTCCCTCCCTCAAATTCAATCCCGATGACTCGCTGGAATTCCTCTGGGGTGACCTCCCACTCTTCCACTACGCCACCCGCTCTCCTGTCCCGGCCATGGAGTCACCGAAACCTTACTTCCACCCGATCCGGGACCTCCGGGGCAATGTGATGACGAATTTTCGCCCCAACGACCATGACTGGCATCACGGCCTCTCCATGACAATGACCTTAGTCAACGACACCAATTTCTGGGGAGGCCCCACCTACCGCAAGGGAGACGGCTACCGCGCGCGGGGAAATTGGGGGACTCAAGTTCACATGGGTTGGGAGGAAGTCCTCTCCGACGAAACCAGCGCCAGTCTGCGCGAATCACTGCGGTGGGACAATGAGCATGGTGATCTTACATTTCGAGAACAACGCACGATCGATGCCCGTGTGTTTCCGGACAGCGATTGCTGGAGCCTTCGCCTCCGTTTCCAGTTGGAAAACGCGAGCGGGAAAACTCTCCGCCTCGGCACCTACCAGTCGGAAGAAGAACTCCTGGGCTCCAACTACACCGGGCTGTTCCTGCGCCTCTGTCGGGATTTCCTCGGCAAAGGGGAACGCGAGCCTATGGGATCTTTCCTCGCCGGGGGCGTCCGGGGAGTCGAGAAAATTCACGATGCTCCTGCGCCCTGGATGGCCACTGTGGGGTCCTACGACAACCGGGAGGGCGAAACCACCTTGATTTGCTGTGACCATCCGAAAAACCCAAACTTTCCGGTGCGCTGGTTCTATCGGCCGAATAAGCCCTGCATTGCGATGCCTTTTGTCGGAGAAAGCGCGGTCACCTTGGAGCCGGAAAACTCCCTCGACTTGCGTTATACTCTGATCATCGCGGATGGTATCCTAACCGCTGAAAGTGTCCCGAA
>CAZSPO010000404.1:0-3460 GCA_964608775.1 uncultured Chthoniobacterales bacterium
ACCGAAAAATCGGTCGCGAAAACCCTCTCCCTTCCCCCTTATCTTAGTGCCATTCACGACTGACCCCAAGCTCATGGAAGTGGGGGGAACGGGGCACGAGCGCGACATCGGTTAGGGGGCGGATACGGGGATGCGGGTTTGGTTGAGGGGGCGGACGTGGGCGATGTTGTAGGTGAAGAGTTGCTGGCAGCCGTGTTTGAGGGCCGCGACAAGATGGAGGGCGTCGTAGATTTGGCCGCTGCGACGGCCGGGGTCGGCGCAGAGATCGATGGCAGCGCGGTAGTCGGCTGCGTTGATTTCGATAATGGTCATTCGGCGGGTAAAGTTAACGTCGATCAAGCGAGCGGCCTCGGGGCCGGATATTCTGCGGGGCAGGGGCAACGCCGTGAGAGTGGCATAACACTCGGCGAGGGTGTGGCAACTGAAGCAGCGTTGGGTGGCGGCTGCGAGTTCGCTGACAAAGCGGGCGTGGGCACCCTCGTGGTTGGTCAGTTGCGTCGTGACCACAGGGACGAGCGCCGAGGTGTCGAAAAAGACGGAGCGCATCAGCCTTGCTCTGGTTGGGTCAGCTCTTGGCTGCGAGAGTCGCGCAAGGAGTTGATAAAGGCGGTCGCATCGAGGGGGGAAACCATCCCTTGTGACAACCATATTCCGACTCCGGGAAATGCGCCGACAATTGGTTTACATTTCAAATCTCGACCCGGCTTCCTCATTCAAAATGAGAATGGCTGGAGACCGAGGATTCGGCATTGCCGGACCCGCCATTTTCAGGGCAGATGAAGGTCATCGCTTATGAGCCGACCTCTTCCTGTGTATCTGGGCACCGACAGTGGTGCGACCACTTCGAAAACGTGCGGGGTGGATGCCAAGGGGCATCCGATCTCTCGGGAACTCGCCCAAAGTTCGACCAACGCCGCCCAGGGAACCCATGCCGTTGTGGCAGGCTGGGTGGAGGGGCTACAGAAGTTCCTCAGCGCAAACGGCCTAGCGTGGAAGCATGTGGGCGGCGTGGGCTTGGCCATCCCCGGCCCCTATCAAACCTATGGGGTGCTGGAACGCTCCGCGAATTTGCCTCCAAGCTTTGCTGGTTGGAATTTCGCAGCGGATTATGCAGACGCCATCCAAGCAGCGGCAGGCCGAGCGATTCCTTTGGTCGTTGGCAACGACGGGAATTACGGCGGGGTAGCGGAAGCTGCGAAAGTGCGAGGCGAAAAGCGGGCGGGCGTCTTGATGTTGGCCCCTGGGTCGGGGCTGGGAACCGCTTATGTCGATCCGAGCGGGTTGCCGTTGGATGGCGACACCCTGGCGGGGATGGAGGCCGGGCACATGCCGGCACCCTTGCAGTTGCTTGGTTTGCCAACGTTCACCTGCGGATGCGGGCGGACCTGGGGGTGCGTCGAGGCTTACACGACCCTCTCCGGTCTGCCGCAATATCTGGATCTTTTGCTGCCACAACATCCCACGCACCCACTGGCGGCGGCTGGGCAGACAGCCAAGGAGAAGGCCCTCGCAGTACGAGGGCTCGCACAGGAAGGGGACAAACTGGCCCTGGAGATTTTTGATTACCAAGCCAAGGCGCTCGGGATTCATGTGGCGAATCTGACTATGGCATTTGATGCCGAATATGGGGTGATCGGCGGAGGGTTGATCGATCCGGAGGCCACGACCGAGACCTTTCGCGCCCGTTATCTGGCGGGGATCCGGGAGTCGGCGGAGCCGTGGTTATTCCCGGAGCAACGGCGTCGGTTGAAAATCGTCCCGGCCAGCCTTGGCGAATTATCGCAGGCCATCGGAGCCGGGTTGATGGCTCTCTATGGGGCAGGGAATCGGGGGACAACCGGTGGCACTCATTCGTAGCGCAGGGCTTGGATGGGGTCGAGACTGGAGGCTTTAAACGCGGGGTAGAGACCGGCGATAATGCCGATGAGAATCGCGGAGGAGAAGCTAATGAGCATCGCGATCGGCTCAATCACCGGGGTGTTTTCGCTGGGGGCCAGCAGGATGAGAACGTGGGTCATCCCGGCTGAAGCGAGCAAACCGAGGAGACCGCCTATAAACGCGGTGACCACGCTTTCGATGAGGATTTGCAGAAAGATATCGCGGGACTTCGCTCCGATGGCGCGGCGGATGCCGATTTCACGAACGCGTTCGGTAATGCTGGCAAGCATAATGTTGGCGATGCCAATCCCGCCGACGAGGAGGCTGATGGCCGCGATAATCCCACCGCTGAGCCGGGTCGAAGCGACACTTTGATTGATCCGGTCGAACCAGTCTTCGCGGGTATCGAATCCGAAATCATCGATCCCACGATGGGTGTGGTTGAGGATGGAGGTGACTTGGGCGAGGGCTTGGTCGAATTGGGCGAGGTCGCGAACGCGAAGGTTAAGGTTGGAAAGCGTGAGGTCGGGACCTTGGTTTTCATTCCCAACCATGGTGACGGATTTGAATTCCAACTGCACCGTGGTGATGGGGGCGATCAGTGACCAGTTTTTGCGGTCGAACATGCCAGAGCTGCGTCGACGATCCGGGATTCGGCCTTCCTCGGTGCGACCGCTTTGTTCCCTTTGCTTTTCGAGCAATTCACGCACTTTTTTTTCCCGCTCGCTTTCGTAATATTCGAAGACGCCGACCACCGTGAACGAGCGCTGGTTGATGCCGAAGGTCAGGCCGATGGTTTGATCCGGAGGCACACCGGGGAAGAGCTGGGTAGCCAGGTTGTGGCCGAGCACCGCGATCCGCTCGGCCCGGGCAACATCAAGCTCCGTGATGAAGCGACCATGCAGAATGGTGTGGTTATCGACCGGTAGAAAATCAGCGGTGGCCCCCTCGAGCCGGGCTCCCAACTTCACCGGTCCGGCGCTGAGGGTCACATTGCCGATGATCACTTCGGGCGAGATATGAGAAATCAAGCTGGCGGATTTTCGGAGGGCAATGGCGTCGTCGAGGGTGATCCCCGGGGAAATCTCGGCGATATGAAGCAGCTCCTCGCTGACCTCTTTTTCTTGGACACCGATTCGTTCCACCCCACCGACCGCCTCGAGGTTTTCCCGCATTCCTTTGGCGATCCCGGCCGTGAGAGCGAACATCGATTGCAAGCTGGCGACACCGAGGATGACCCCCAGCATGGTGAGGAAGCTGCGGAATTTGTGGGCCCAGATTTCCTTGAGCCCGATTTGCACCCCGATCCAGAGATTCATGAGGGGGTGGCCAGAGCGGCTTGGCTGGGCAACGGAGTGTTTCGGAGGTCGCGACGGATTTTGCCATCTTTGATCTCGATGCAGCGGGGGGTGATCGCCGCGATCTCAGGGTCGTGGGTCACAAGCATGATTGTCCGCCCCTGGCGGCTGAGATCATGGAACAACTCGAGAATCGAGGCGCCAGTCTGCGAATCGAGGTTGCCGGTCGGTTCGTCGGCAAAAATGATTCGGATCTATGGGGTCAGGTGACGATTCTTGACAGT
>CAZSPO010000405.1:0-3456 GCA_964608775.1 uncultured Chthoniobacterales bacterium
GAACAAGGCGGTGCTGGACAACGTCGCTAACGCGCCGTGCCAGACCTTGACGTTGCGAGGAATGAGGTTGAGAAGTTGCTTGAGGACAATCCCATTCGCGCACACGCTCCTTAAAGCGGTGCCTAGGCTTTTGCGTCCATGCCAACTTGGCCCGATTGTTCAACCTGTATCCAAGGAACTCGCAGGCTTTCAGAGGCGCGGCACGGCTTTTGGCGCGGTTGACCACCAGTTGCAGCCCTCCTTCACAGAACCGCGTCAGCGATTCCAACACCCTCGCCGCCGCCTTCGCACTTTTCACCATCACGATGAGCCGAGCGAAGCGAGACAGACTGCCGCAACGCAGCCCGAAGGGTGAGCGAAGCGAATCAATCCACACCCGTCGGACGGGTGCGGGCCGGTAGGTTCCTTCTCTGATCGCTGAGACGATCCTCGGCCAATGCTCCCGCGCGAACGCGGGGAAGGCCGCGGCGGTCATCCCGTCGATCCCCCGAGCGCCCTTGTTCGCCCTCACGCGCTTCCACGCTCGGGAGAGGTTTTCCGGTTCAAGGATCTTCTCGATCATTTTTCGCTCTCGAGGGGCTCCATGCTTCCCGCCACCGGAGCGCCCGAGGTCGTCTCGCCACCCGGCGTCATCGACTGGCTCGTCTCCGGCGGGGTCGATCCCCTCCTCATGGGTTCGGCCCTTCATCGGGTGAATGCCCTGCCGCGAAAGCGGCTCTCCCTGATGCGAAGCCTGACCGCATGGACGGAGCGGAGCGGAGTCAATCCTCCGGTTTCACAGTTTAAACGGGCATCTTCCAGCCCCCGGTCAAGTCGGGGGAGTT
The DNA here is from genome assembly GCA_964608775.1 of uncultured Chthoniobacterales bacterium. Classification (GTDB taxonomy): domain Bacteria; phylum Verrucomicrobiota; class Verrucomicrobiia; order Chthoniobacterales; family CAZSPO01; genus CAZSPO01. The sequence goes on from CAZSPO010000405.1 coordinate 825, forward strand.
GACGTCACGTAGGAGCCCCGGCATGCTCCGGCCAATCTATGAGCTCTCATCCCTCTGCCGCCCCTGCTGCCAATCTTCTCGCGCAAAGTCGGGCCTGGCTGATCATCGGAGGGTTTCTCTCCATTTTCGTCGGCTTCGTGGCCATCGGGAGCCCCTATCTTTTCTCCTTCGTCATCGCGCAATTCCTCGGAATTTTCGCCATCATCAGCGGGGTGATTGCGTTGGGCATGGCGATCTTTGGCAAGCACACGGGGCATCGTGTATTGGAAGCGCTCATCGGGGTGCTGCGTGTCACGGCCGGGATTGTCCTGCTCTACTATGTGGCCTCCAGCGTCGCGGTGATTACCTTGATTTTCGCGGTGTTCCTCGCCGTCGAAGGAATTTTCATGATTGCCGGCTCCCTCCAACTCCGCGGCCACACCGGGTGGATTTGGTTGTTGATCAATGGGGTCGCCGCCCTGCTTTTAGCCTTGTTGGTGTTCAACCGGTGGCCAGGCGATTCCATGGCGGTGCTTGGCACTTTCTTCGGGATTTTCTCTCTCTTCAGCGGAATGTCTCGGTTGATGCTCGGCCTCGCCGCCCGCCCCGCCACCCCGGCAGCTTGAGGCTGATCATCAACCTTCCAAGCCCGAGAGAAAGGCGCGGAAGTTGGCAAACCCGGCGTTCACCTCATCGGGAGCCATCTCTTTGTTGCGTTCCGTGTGAAAATCCGTGCGCAACACCCCGGTCTCCGGTAATTCCCGCAAAAAGCTGCTCGGCTGACAGGGCGAGGCACTCCCATACCGGCTGCGGGCGCGGCAGAAGGAAATCGTCAATCGCCGCATCGCCCGGGTAATCCCGACGTAGAGCAACCGGCGTTCTTCATCCAAATTCCCCTCCATCTTGGAGCGGTCGTGCGGCAGAATTCCCTCCTCCAAACCGACCAGGTAAACCTGCGGAAATTCCAATCCTTTGGCGGCATGCAAGGTAATCAGCGTCACCCCGCTCCCGCGCGGTTCATCGCTCTCCCGTTCGTTCCCCAGGCTGATCGCATCGAGGAACCCTTGGAGATCGCCTCGTTTCTCCCGTGTTGATTTTTCCAGGTCAGTGATCATCTCCCGCACATTGCGCTCGCGACCATCCGCTTCTTCCTCGGTTTTGCAGGAGCGTCGGAGTTCTTCGAAAAAGCCGACCTCGTCCAGCAACGCCCGCACCAAGCCGGGCAGGTCGGCCAGCGGTTGATGCACCAATCCTTCATAACGCCGGATGAGCGGCGTGAATTGCCGGAGCGCTTCCGCCGTGCGCCGGGTGCAACTCTCGTGGAACCCCGGATCTTCGAATACTTCGATCACCCCGCACTCCCGCTGGATGCTCGCCTCCAACGCCCGTTGCACCGTGGTCTCCCCGACCCCGCGCGCCGGAAGCTGCAAGGCGCGCAACAAATGGATGTCGTCGGAGGGATTCGCCACGGCCTGCAAGTAAGCGAGGAAATCCTTCACCTCGCGCCGTTCAAAAAAGCTGATCCCCCCAATAATCCGATAGGGCAGCTGGAGCCGACGGCATTCGGCCTCAAACCCGCGCGACTGGGCATTCGTCCGAAACAAGACCGCAAACTCCTCCAACGACTCCCCGCGAACGGTGTGCCGATGATGGATCTCCTCACAAACAAAGGCGGCTTCCCCCCGGTCATCCGGCATTTCCACCACCCGCACCGGATCCCCCTCCCCGGCGTCACTCCAAAGCTGCTTCGGTCGCCGACGGGTGTTGCCCCGAATGATGGCATTGGCCGCTTGCAACACCGCGCCGCTGCTTCGGTAATTTTGCTCCAACTTCAAAACCTGCGCCCCAGGGAAATGGCTCTCGAATTCTAAAATATTCGACACTTCCGCCCCCCGCCAGCCGTAGATGCTCTGGTCATCATCGCCCACCGCACAGACGTTCCGGCGTTGACCCGCCAGCAGGGTCATCAGTTCGAGTTGCAACCGGTTGGTGTCCTGAAATTCATCGACCAGCAAGTGCCGGAACCGTTCTTGCAAGACCGCCTGTTCCTCAGGCACTTCCTGCAACAGTTTGACCGCTAATAAAAGGAGGTCGTCGAAATCGACGGCGTTCAGATTTTTCAACTCGCTGTTGTAACGGGTGTAAACCGCGCCCAACAACGTTTGGGGATCGATCACCGGGTTCCACGAAGCGTTCTTGGCCTTGCTAATCATGGCGCGGGCTAGGCCCGGTTCGAGTCGCTCGTCCTGCGCGGCCGTTCGGGCGATGATGCGTTTGATCAACCCCATCGATTCACCCTCATCGAAAATCGTGAAATTTTTCTTGTAACCCAAATGGTGAATCCCCTGCCGCAAAATCCGCACGCAGAGGGAGTGAAAGGTGCAAAGGGTCACTTTCCGAGCCTGGGCGGGTTCGAACATGGTCAGTAACCGTTCCCGCATTTCATTTGCGGCCTTGTTGGTAAACGTCACCCCCAGGATGGCTCCGGGGTCCACCCCGTCGTAAAGCAACCGGACAACCCGGGTGGTGATCACCCGGGTCTTGCCGGTCCCAGCTCCCGCGAGAATGAGGAGCGGGCCCTCGCCATGAAGGACTGCCTCTTGTTGGACTGGATTAAGATCAAAAAGTCGCGCTCCCATGGTAAGCTCCCCCC
>CAZSPO010000406.1:0-3455 GCA_964608775.1 uncultured Chthoniobacterales bacterium
GGTCCCGAAAGGGCTGATGCCGAAAGGCAATTGAGACGTCAGAAAGGCGGCGGTGCCGGCGGTGGTTGCCACCAGGTCCCGAAAGGGCTGATGCCGAAAGGCAATTGAGACTCATGTTCGAGATCAGAAAGCTTCATGTCTTTGTGAAGCTGGTCCCGAAACGGGCTGACGCCGACTCACGAACAAGAGGGACACCATGCTCCAGATCTGCCCACGGGCTGCCGACCGCCAAACTTTGTTTATTTTTTACATAGAGGAAAATCTTGGTCCCTCCCGTAGTCGCAACACGCATTCAGTCTGCGCAGCGAATGAAAGCAAGGCCCCTCCGGCGAGGGTGCCCTACCGGGAACTCGTCGCCACACGCGTTCAGTCTGCCCAGCGCGTGGGAGGTCGTCGGATTCGGGCCATGCGTGCAATGCCCTGTTTTTCTTGTGATAAATAGAGAGTGCGTTTTGCCGCCGAATTGTGTTTGGTGAAGACCGTTTGGGTGATCCCAATAACTGTATGTCCCCCCTCAAGTTACCTCTGCTTACTGCGGCAACTCCCAGGGCGTCCGGCCTGCTTCCCAAGTGTTCCGGGTTACCCGGAACCACTGTGCCTTCGCGTCCCACTACTTCGGCATCCGATGTGACCACCCCCACGCAACGGATCCGAAAAGCAATGCAGATGATGGCTTCTCAATCGTTGCCCTGGCTGGGAATGGGAGTCGCATGCTTGTCGCCAAGAAGCGCGCCACTGGCGAATCGAGTTCAGCTGCAGAATGCGCAATGGAGGGCCTGCGGTGGTCTCTCCGAAGGCAGGGATTCGGGTGTGACCGCCATCCGACTGGAAAAGTTCGCTGTCTTCATTCTCGGCGTCGTTGGGGCTGCTCAAGGCAGTCTCGGAGGAAAAATAAATCGATGTGCCGGAAATTTCCACTCAGCTCGCCTTTACCTTGATTAGACTCTATGGAATCCAACCAACACTCCGCGCTTCTGCTTTTTCAAATTGGCCCGGTCCAAGAATTTATTGCGCAAGCCAGATCGACTCGTGATCTCTGGAGCGGCAGCTATCTCCTGAGCTGGATGATCGCGCATGCCGCCAAAGAGATTGCGGAAGCAGCAGGAGGCCCTGAGTCCTTGATTTTTCCAGCGCTCAAAGATCAGCCGTTGTATCAGCACCTGTGCAAACAAGTGACTGAACGGAGCCTGATCGGTATTCCCAATTTTCCCAATCGACTCCTGGCCTTGGTGCCCGCTGATTTCGATGTGAAGAAACGGGTGGTGGACAAGGTCTTTCGTGGCCCGACATCAGTTTGGCAGGGGATCGCGGACAGCTGCCTCGCATATCTTGAACGAGACACCCGGCCATTGAAAGACGCAGCCAGGGAGTTGTGGGAGGCGCAAGTCGATCACTTCTGGCAAACGAGTTGGCAACTCTGGCCGCTGAGCCTGACCACCGAGGAACGATTGAAGCAAATCCCATTGCCAAAGCGCTATCGGTCGGGGTCAGCGGCAAGCGAATGGGTTGGACACTATCTCCTTGCCGCACAACGCCTGGATGCACGGCGGCAGACACGCGCTTTCGTGGCTGCACCAGTGGTAGCCGGTGCAGACCGACTACACGCCAAAGACGGATTTTCCGGACGGGATGAAGCGATCCTTTCGAGAGTAGACTTCGACGACTACCGAAGCAATTGGAACCTGCGATTTTTGTTTCGCAAGGATGAAGCCCTCGCCGCGCCGAACCTGATCAAACGCCTTTGGCCGGATGCCGTGCTTCGCGGGGTGCTTGGACCAAGAAAAAACACTTTTGATTCCGTGCCGGCTGTGGCCGCCGCGGCTTGGGTCGCGCGGTTGCGGATGTTGAGTGCAGAGGATGAAACCGTTGGGAACTTGCTCCTCAGTTTTGCCAACGCCTGCTTCGATTTTTCCGAAGTATTTGATGAGATGGGAATGAAAAAGATCTCCCGCGTTGGTGAGAGGGGAAGGGGGCTTGAGGAGTGGCTGGATGGCCATGACGCCTCACTTTTCCACCTTTCCACATGGGAGAGTTGGGTGCCGAAGGATTCTGGAGCCGGGAAGGCAAGGGACCGTGCCGTTAGGGCACTGAAAGCACTTTGCAAACACAAGCGGGTGGGAGGTTCACCCGCGAAATATTTTGCGGTGCTGGCAATGGACGGCGACAGGATGGGTCGCTGGTTGTCGGGCGATCTTCCGAATCTTCAAGAAACCGCCATCACCGAGTCTTACCACCGGAAATTCAGCCTGCGTCTCGCCCACTTTGCTCTGTATGCAGCCCGACCGATTGTGGAAGCGCACCACGGTTCCTTGATTTATGCAGGGGGCGACGATGTGCTGGCTATCCTGCCGGCGACGGAAGCGGTTGCATGCGCGGAATCGCTGCGCTTGGCGTTTCGAGGTGAGCCCGCGCTTGCGGAAGCGCATCCATCGCTTTTCAAGCCATGCGAGCCGGGGCGGATTCACCCAGCAGGGATGGAGCGCTCTCTGGAGGTGCCCGGCTTGGACGCGACCATGTCCGGGGGGATTGCCATGGGCCATTTGAAGGCACCGCTGCAGGATGTGGTGCAGGCAGCGGGAGCTGCGGAAAAACGGGTCAAACAAGCTCAGTTAAATGAGGAACGGGGGGCGGATGCTTTGGGGATCAGTTTGTTTAAACGCAGTGGCACCATTATTCACTGCGATATCCGTTTCGAATCCGCCGCCCTCGCGGTGCTGGAGCATCTGGCGCAACCCGGGCACTACCGATCCGTCCCGGACAATCAACCGGCTGCCATCAGCGGGCGCTTTCCGCATGCCGTGGCTGCGGCTGCCAGTCGATATCGACCAGTGAAGTTCGGGCATGCGCGGGAAGATAGAATGGACCTCATCACCCGTGATATTCTGATCCGTGAAGTGGAGCACCTTGCGAGCAGAATGATCGAGCCGAACACCCCGTCCAAGGAGGCTAAGGTGAGAACGAAATTTCTGGAGCTGAGTCGGGACTGTCATGAGGAGTTTGCCGAAGCGCAGAAGACGGTGGAGGCGTTCGCAGACCTCCTCGCAGTGGAGGCTTTTTGTAACCGGATCGACTAACGAGATACCATCATGAACATCTACCAAATCAAACCACAGGATCTCCTTTTCTTTCGGGACGCACGTCCCATGGAAGTCGGCCAGGGGACGACGGGGCATGGCGCGCAGTGGCCCCTGCCGAACATCATGTTCGACGCATTGCATTGCGCATTGCACCGGGCATTTCAGCACACGAAAGCTTTGCCAGGCGAAAAACCAGCGCACCACTGGCGTCGGAAATCAGGTCGCTACGGGAAGCGGGAAATGCGCTTTGGCGAATTACAAACGGTCGGGCCGTATCCCAGCACGCTGAGCAATGCCACAGGACGCGTGGAGTGGTTCTTTCAGGCCCCGGCAGACGTGGTGCCGGGAGCTGGTGGGAAGATCGGTGTGCAGGCTCCC
>CAZSPO010000407.1:0-3453 GCA_964608775.1 uncultured Chthoniobacterales bacterium
CCGATCCCCTCTCCCCCTCGCCCGCCACCGATCCGGCAACGGCCACCGATCCGACCACGCCAACAGCCGATCCCGCCCTCGTTCTCCCCGACCAACCAGTCACCCCCGATAATCCGCTCGCCTCCATTGCCCCCGGTCTTTCCGCACCCGATGGGGCCGAAGAAGGAGGGCCGACTTCGGACCCGGACATGGGAATCGAAGGGGTTACTTTGATCGAATATCAGGAAGAGGTTGTCCCCTTCCTCCTCACCGAGGTCGATCAGGGAGCCGTCGTGGTGGCCATGACCGATGGTTCCAATCAAACCCATCGCGTCGCCCAAGGCGAACGCATCGCCGGGACCCCTTACCGTTTGGAATCCGCCCGCGCCAAAAACATCGTCAATAAAGACGGTCAGCGGGATGATGTCTCCGAGGCCACGATCTTTCATATTCCATCCGCCCAAAGCTTCACGGTCATCAAAGACATCCAAGCCTTCGCACCCAGCACCAGCGGACAGTTGGAAGACAAAACCAGCGCCTCCGTCATCACCGTCCGCCACGGCGAAACCTTCACGCTATCGGATCGCGGGGAATTTCGTGTGCTCGATTTGACCCGCGACCAGGTGTTGGTCGAATCCACCGGGGACGGGCGGATTTATGTGATCCGTCGCCGCCCCTGACCCGTGCCTTCTTCCCCACTTTTCCCACCCCGCACTCATGAGCCAAACCCGCATTGAACGTGATTCGATGGGCGAATTGCCCGTCCCCTCCGAGGCCCTCTATGGAGCCTCCACCCAACGCGCTGTTCTGAACTTTCCGGTCAGCGGCTACCGCCTTCAACGCCCCTTCATTCGCGCCCTCGGCCTGATTAAACAAGGGGCCGCCCGAGCCAATGGAAAATTAGGACGGTTGCCTGAGGATAAAGCCGCTCTCATCGCCCAGGCCGCCGAACCGGTAATCAATGGACAGCTAGACAGCCACTTTGTCGTCGATGTTTTCCAGACCGGGTCCGCCACGAGCACCAACATGAATGCCAACGAGGTGATCGCCAATCAGGCCTGCCTCTTGGAAAGTCTCCCTATCGGAAGCAAAGAATCGGTGCATCCCAATGACCACGTCAACATGGGCCAATCCAGCAACGATGTGATCCCGACCGCCCTGCACATCGCCCTCGCAGATCTCCTCTGCCACGCCTTAATTCCCGCCTTGGACGCCCTTCACCAATCGCTCCACCGCAAGGCGCAGGAATTTCATCCGATCCTAAAAATCGGGCGCACGCATCTCATGGACGCCACCCCTGTGCGGTTGGGGCAGGAGTTTGGTGGCTATGCCCGTCAGATGGAACTGGCCAAGGGGCGCATCGGGCGGGCAGTCGAAGCGGTCGAAGAACTCGCCCTCGGCGGCACCGCTGTCGGGACCGGTCTCAATACCCACGTCGATTTCCCCGCCCTTGTGATCGCCCATATCAATGATCGGACCGGACTCAATTTTCGAGAAGCCGCCGATCATTTCGAAGCGCAAGGGGCGAAGGATGGCGTGGTCGAGGCCAGCGGTTTGATGAAAACGGTGGCGATCAGCCTTTTCAAAATCGCTAACGATATCCGCTGGCTCAGCAGCGGCCCCCGCTGCGGGTTGGGCGAAATCCGACTTCCCTCCACCCAACCCGGCAGCTCGATCATGCCCGGCAAAGTGAATCCTGTCATGTGCGAAGCCGTGATGCAGGTTTGCAGTCAAGTGATCGGCAACGACGCCGCCATCTGCTGGGGCGGTGCCAATGGCAACCTCGAACTCAATGTGATGATGCCGATGATGGCTTACAACTCCCTGGAAAGCGCCCGGCTCCTGGCAAATGTCTGCCAAATTTTCCGTACCCGTTGCGTGGACGGTTTGATCGCCCAGGAAGCGCGTTGTAACGAGTTAGTCGAATACAGCATGGCGATGGTCACCAGTCTCGCCCCGATCATCGGCTACGATCTCGCCACTGAAATTGCAAAAGAAAGCGACAAAACCGGTCGTACCGTCCGGGAAATCTGTTTGGAACGACAAATTCTCCCCGAAGCCCAGCTCAAGGCGGCGCTCGATCCTTTGACGATGACCGCTCCCGACAACGAGGGTCCTGCGGCCTCCTGAGCCGGCCCCATGTCGACCCTGTTCCGCGTTTTCCGATACACCCGCCGCTACCCCTGGATGGCGGCTGGGACCCTCGGGTGCGCCCTGGTCAGCACGCTCATGGTGGCGGTGTTTCCGAACGTTACCCAGCGGGTTGTCGATCAGGTGATCAATGGGGGGCGCCACGACCTGCTCCTCCCGCTCAGCCTCACCGCTCTCGCCGCTTTTATCCTCCGCGATGGCTTGAATGGGTTGCGGATTATCCTCAATAACCTCTTCGAACAAAAGGTCATCTTCGACCTTCGCAGCGATCTCTACAGCCATATCCAGCAACTCCCCCTCCACTGGTTCGACGACCGGGCTACCGGGGATTTGATGACCCGAATCGTGGAAGATGTGAACGCGGTCGAGCGGGTGCTGATTGATGGTATTGAGCAAGGCACCGTGGCGCTCCTTCAAATCGTGGTCGTGAGTGCCTTGCTCTTTCATTACAACCCCGCCCTTGCCGGAGCCGCCCTGCTGCCGGTCCCTTTCCTCGTCGCCGGGGCGTTGGTTTACACGCTCACCGCCCACAACCGTTACCGTGCGCAACGCAAGGCGGCCTCTGCGATGAACAGCCTGTTGCACGACAACTTGGCCGGGATCCGGCAGATCAAAACGTTCGTCCAGGAAAAGGTGCAACATGGCCGGTTTAACGAAGCCAGCCGTCATGTCATGGATACCAGTCTGCGGGTCATGTGGGCCTGGGCGCTTTACTCACCCTCGATGAATTTTTTCGCGAACTGCGGGCTGGTGCTGGTCGTCGGCTTCGGAGCCTTGGCCGTGGTGCAGGGCACCATGGAGTTGGGAGCCTTCGTCGCCTTTCTCACAGCCACTCAATTCCTCTATGAACCGATCGCCCGTTTGCATCAGCTTAACCAACTCTTCCAAGGAGGGCGCGCGGCCGGCGAACGGGTCTTCGAAATCCTCGACACCCCGCCCGAACCCGATGAAGCCGCCGACCAGCCCGCCCCCAGAAATGTGCAGGGCCGGGTCGAATATCGCGGCGTGACCTTCAGCTACCAAGAAGATGTTCCGGTCCTGCGCCACATTTCACTGATCGCTGAACCCGGGCAGACCGTCGCTTTGGTCGGCCCAACTGGAGCGGGAAAAAGCACGCTCGTTTCACTTCTCAACCGGTTTTACGAATTTGATGACGGCGAAATTCTCATCGACGACCGTTCGCTCCGCGACATTCCCCGGGGGGAACTCCGCAGCCTCATCGGGGTGGTGACCCAGGAAAGCTTTCTCTTCAACGGCAGCGTGCGGGAAAACTTGCGACTGGGCCATGCCGAGGCCTCGGAAGCCGTCATGTGGGAAGCCCTC
>CAZSPO010000408.1:0-3437 GCA_964608775.1 uncultured Chthoniobacterales bacterium
TGCTTACACCAGCACGGAGTATCTGTCGGAAATCGATAGTTTTCGCGACCGCTTCACCCTGATCTCCGGCCTCGACCACCCCGGTGTCGGCGGTGGACATGCTTCCCAACCCCGCATTTTCACCGGGCAACCATCCAGCGAACGAAACAGGCGTTCCCTCGACCAATATCTCGCTTCTATTATCGGTCAAAACACCCGATACGACACTCTCACCCTGAGCGCCGGATCCAATAACTTAAGCTGGACCGACGGCGGCAGCATGGTGCCCGCCGAGAAAAAAGTAAGCGATGCGTTTACTAAGCTCTTCGCCGATGAAGGGGCCACCAATAAAGAGCAAGTGCTGCGTGAAATTGGCAAAGGACGCAGCGTGATGGATTTCGTTCTCGACGAAGCAAAGTCGTTGCAGCCTCATCTCTCGGCGCGTGACCGGGAAAAATTGGAAGAATATTTCGAGTCGGTGCGCGCCACGGAACAGCGCTTGGTCAAATCCGAGGAATGGCTCGCAATGCCGAAGCCATCCGTGAACGCCCCTGCACCGACCGACCCGCAAAATCCCGAGGAGATTATCACTAGCATGCGGAACGTGTGTGATTTGACCTATCTCGCCTTCAAAACGGATTCCACCCGGGTCATAACTTTTGGTTATTTCCGGCAGGACAAAGTGGCCGTGCCGGGTGTCGACGTGGGGTATCACAACCTCTCGCACCACGGACAGGACGAAGGGAACATTGCGAAGCTGAAACTGGTCGAGCGCGCTTTTTTCACCGAGCTGAACACCCTCCTCACTAACCTCGCCAATACAAAGGAAGGGGATGCCTCCCTGCTAGACCGCACCACGGTGCTGGTGACCTCCAACTTGGGCAATGGAAGCAGCCATTCGAACAAGGATCTTCCTGTCCTGTTGGCCGGCGGCCGATTCCAACATGGTCAGCATCTGGCATTCCCCCCTAGCACCGTCCCGCTCTCCAACCTCTATGTATCCGTGCTTAACCAGTTCGGGCTCCCCGACACCTCTTTCGCCACCTCCACTGGCCCGTTGCAAGGACTCCAAATTCTTTAAGACAACACAATAGACCCTCCCATGATTGTTGCTCTCCGCTTCTTCGCACTCTCGTTTGTTCTCTCTACCGCCGTTTGTCAGGCGCAGGTGCCCCCCCCTTTTGTTCCGGCGGAGGCTCAGGTCTTTCTCGATTTGTTCGAACGGGATGGCCTTCAGGTCGTTGAGACTGAAACCCCGAAATGGGCGGCTGATGGAATGAAGCGCGCTCTTGAGCCCCTCGGAATCGACCCATCCAATGTGAAAACCTGGGCCGTCGCAGTCGAAGGAAAACCGGGAATGGTCATCCGGGTGGCCTACGACACCGACGGGCATGCGCTTGGAATTAGGGGCAACGGCCCTTGGTTAACCAACGATACCCTCGCCTCTTTCACCGCCCTTCCCGAACTTCGATCCATCTCTATGGATCACAACGGGTTTGCTGGCAAACAGCCGGAAGGTGATCCCTATGACGGCTCCGGCTTCGCGGCATTGGCCAATTCTAAACTCGCCTCTATCAAAATCGGCCTCAGCTTTAATGATGCAGGTATGGCTGCCGCCGCCCAGATTCCTAGTCTTACGGCGTTGACCGTTGGTCATTCCCGTGCCACTTCGGCGGGGATTGACCCTTTTATCGGCAATCCCAACATCGCTTCGTTTAGCATCAGTGAAATGGCCAGCCAGCGGGTGACCGAAGAGGATCTCGCTAAAATCGCCCGCATCCCAAATCTTAAAAAGGTAGGGTTTGGAGAATGTTACATCACCTATGACAATGGATTTATTCATCTCAAACCGTTGGCTGGTCAATTGGAAGAGATCGATCTGCGTATGTCCCTCTTTTCGGAGGAGGATCTCGCCCGGCTACAAGCGGATCATCCTAATGCGATCATCACCACTTACACCCCCGAACAAATCGCCAAGGGCCATATCTTTGTTGCGCGAAAACTTGTCAAACTAGCTCCCCCCGAAGTGGCGGCCCCACTTCAAGCGGCCATCGACGCCTTACCAAAAAAATAACGCCCCTATTGCCCTCAAACACGCCATACCTCACGCGATTCTCACACGCTTACCAAAATCAATTTGCTGACGCAGTGCGTCCGCGTCGCGTAAGCCATCGCGGAATCTGACTGGAATCAGAGCCGCTCCCGCGACTGCACCAAGGAGCGCACCGACGACCACGCCGCGATGGCAGTTGTCACCACCGACATTAGCATTGGCAATAACACCCGCTTCAAATTCGTCAGCATACTTCCAGGCCAAATACAACGCAGCCGGAAAAGCATCCTTGATATAACAGGCCGGGCTGACCCTTTGACCGACCACGACTTCATCGGGTTCGCGCGACCATTGCTCTGCTTTCCGCCGAGAAAACCAGTCCCGACCGTACGCAAAGATTGCCTCGCGCAACCCGCCGCTGGCGAGCACGGCGAATAGCATATGGACGAGAGCGTCCGCAGCCTGCAACACTTCCGGGTCACGATGGGTGAGCTGCACATGTTCATGCACCGCTTCGCGCGCAGCATTGAGATCGTCACCGAAAAACCAGCAGAACACGCCCACATGAGCGAGACCGCCAATATGAATATCGTTGCCGCCACACTTCCGCGGGTTGGTGCCGCGGGAGTAGGCGGTAAAGAATTTCCGGTGGCACTCCTCCACGTAGGTGTCGTGGTGTCGGCCGGGAACGAGCATGAAGTCGATGTAGCGCTGTAAATAATCCTCCGCTTCATAGCCTCCACGCTCGTTGAGCGATTCTATGAGCACCCGGGCGAGTTGGAGATTGAGCGTGTTTTCGCCTGCTGACAGGAACTGGTGATAGTGAATGCCGCGCTGGCCCCAGTATTGACCCTGCTCGCGGAGGATCTCGCCACGCTCGTTTAGTGCCGTGTAGTTTGAGCGCCACAAAATGCTGTCCGGATGCGGATTGCGCGGCGCCCGGTATTCACGCACAAAGCCATAGTCGCGACGCAGCGCAACCCGGTCGTAATACCAATGCACCGGCATGGCGAGCGCGTCGCCGATGAGCGCCCCCCACACAGCTCCGGCTCGTCCATCGTCCTGCGACTGGGTTATTTTGTTTGCGATCATTGGATAAAGTTTAGCATCGCCAGCAGCAACTGCCAAATGCCCCGACGAAAGCCTCAATTCTTTTAAGGTCAATAACGGCCAAAGATGCCAAGCCGGCCTGGCCGCATGGAGAACGACTGTCCGAAAGCGAGGTGGTGATCACGGATCATTTTCCAGAACAGTAAAAATGATTTCGCACATAGAGGCACGAAGGGCAGAGTGGAAAGGTAGAAAAAAACTCTGTGACTTCTGTGATTTATCCGGGTGAATTACTCAGTCAACCCCACTGTTTCATAAAAGCGGGAAGTGATTGCGCTGCAGATTTTTGTGCAGA
>CAZSPO010000409.1:0-3418 GCA_964608775.1 uncultured Chthoniobacterales bacterium
TTTCGCGCTCTTTGGCCTTGGAGTGCTCCAGCAAACTTCTGGATTTCTGGTCTGCCTACACTTCCTTCCCAACGCTTTGCTTGGATATAAATGACATCCAAACCCAACTTATCTTCGTTTATGATGCCGTCGATGCCTCCGTCGCCACTCTTGCCGATCGCTCGACCAGCATCTGCACGACTACCTCCATAACCCATTCGGACTACAAGATCGATAACCAGTCTTTCGAAGAAAGCTGGAGATGAATTCATGATGTTCTCGAGGATTTCTTTTTGTATTCCTGCCTTTATCGTCCGATAAGCAGAGGCGATCTGGTCTTCTGGTGTCTGGTCTGAATCGATTGATGATTCGGCAGTGTCAGTCGTATCATAATCTTCCTTTTTCTTTTTTCTATTTTTGAACTCTTGAAACTCCTCGAACTGCTCTAAGACCGAATTGTCGATTCTCGATATTCCGGAATCCAACAATTCTTTTCCTCTTTGAGTGATTTCAAAAAAGCCTCGCTTGGGGGTGTCCAGTAGTCCGGCTTGCTTGAGATATGATCGTGCCCAACCAACTCGATTGTCGAAAACTGCCTGCGATCCACTCGGGAGCAATTCTCTTCTTTCCTCATCCGTCAGTGAGAATTGATCTGCTAACAACTCAATCGAATCTCGGAATTTATAGGTGCCACCGTCCTCTGCCAATTTGAGGACTGGATACATGAGGGTTTGGTAATCGGGGATAGGCATTATATTTTCTTTTGCACAACGATGAGCGCATGCACCACTACCAGCGGCGGCGCACGTCAATCACGGGGTTGGTGTTGTAATTGCCGAAAATCATCGAAACAGGGCGGCTGGTAGTGGTTGTCATGACGCGGCTTGTTAGCGCTTCTTCGTTGGTTCCAAGCGGGTCGTTCGAGTCTGGGAATCAGCAACAATCTCCCAAGCGTTGCTTGCCTCCAGATCGGTGGTCTCCAAGAGGTTCGGTAAATCCAGCCAGCAATCGGCAAAAGAGTCGTCACCGGGGAAGTCATCCACGTAGATGGTCTTATCCTTAAATCGAAGTTCAGTCCATCCGTCTGCGGACCTCTTCCTCCGGAAGACGTTCCCCAAGCCAGCCTTTGCCCATCGGTAGAGATCCTTGCCAAACTCCTCCAAGAATGGCTTGCCAACCAAGGCGACCAATACGCCAACTTCTATAAAGATCCGATAGCTGTTCGGTCCTTCGCACGTTGAGTAGGATTCGAGTTCGCACCTCACCGGATTCTCCCCCGGTGGTTCGGACATGATCTCATCAATGTCGGAACCGGTGAACCCGCCCCATCGTAGGTCTAGGGTGATTTTGTGTGGAACTGAATTCATTGCGCTAACGTGAAAAGTGAGGCGCGGCGTTAGCCGTTGCCTCCACTGCCTTGTTGGGCTTCGTCAATTAGCGGTTCGGGTAGATTCCACAGGCGCCCTCGGCGTTCTTGGAGTGGAACAGACGTCATCTCTGTGAGAAGCTTTGAAAGCGGCCTTCGTGACGCCTCCCCCTTGATTCTGAGCGGTTGCTTGATTCCGAAGAAAAGGCAGACCGCCCTAAGCGCCTCAGCACCTTCTATGATAGTCCAGCTATGGCTCCCCCATCCGTAGCCATTTTCTGAAAGTATGCCGCCGTCGAGGAATCTCCATTCGGTTGTGGATGAACTAAAGGTGCCTCCTTGGTATGATCCGCCAAATCTGTAGATACTGGTTAAAAACGATACATCAAACTCATGCACTGATTGCTTCGGCGAGTATCTTGGATGGTCTGAAATCCGGCGGAAGCAGTCTCCAAACTTCCACTTCGGATTCTTCAAAAACTCCGCAAGTGCAATACAGTCGATGCCAAACGGAGCCCTTTCGACTGTCGAGGAAGTTGCGGCAGTTCCCTCGTAAGGATCGACCGACTCAAATTTAAGCGTCTCGCAATTCAGACATACGACGCTCTTGTCTGGCAGTGAAATAAACATCATTTCTTAGCCCAACGGTAGCCATCACCGACCGCCGGGGGCGAGGATGACAGAAGGGGTTGATGTTGTGAGTCGTGGGGAGGTAACTACGAGGCGGTAAGCGGTTCGGTGTATGGCCTTGTTATGGATTAGATCGAGGTCGTCACGGACGGTGTGGCGTTGTCTCAGCGCGTTTGTCGGGGATCTTGTCGAGGCTGAAATCCTGGGGACGGATCTTTGTCTTGGACCTTTCATGATGCGCTTGCGGTGGTGGCATGGATTGCACGTCGGTCCGTGGAATGGGTCAAGGACGAATCAGTTGGCATGCAGTGCGATGTGGACTGCGGTTTCATCGTTCGAATTACCATTGATCCTTTTCTCGGTCTATCGTGTAGCCATAACGCACAAGGTGACTCACAGAGTCCCGACCAAAGAGCTATGAATACAAAATCAACTACCGACGGGACTCTGTTGAGTCCACCGACTTGTTCGCAATTTTCGGACACAGACAGACTAAACTACCTGCTTCAATTCGTCGCGATTGATGACGTAGGAGATGAAGAATACTGCAAGGGAATCGTGGTCAGTTACGAGGAGATGGAGGAGAAAGTCGGTCTTGGTCCCCCTGACGAGACAGGGCGGATGGAGGGGACGATCCGCGAATGGAATGACGACCTCCGCGACGTGATCGACCGTGCTATGGTGCTTCATTCTTTTGCGAACGTTTATCGTGAGACGCCGCCGTTTACGGCGGTTGTCTCTACGATGTTGTTCGCTTTGTGTTTTTCTCATCTGAAAGATGTAATGGCATATTCCTTTCAGTTACTGAAATATTTCTAGTTTTTGTACGGTCTAAGTCACTTTGTATTTCGGAACTCCTAATCGCACGGAGTCGAAATACTTTTCTCAAAATACGATCAAGAAAGCATGCCAAGGCAAAGAAACTTAAATGAGTTAGTAATGTAACTTCAGTATTCACTAAAAATATGAATACAGCGAAAATGAGCGTGAAATATATGATGCAATATACTCGATACGCCTTTTTTTCTTTTGGCCCGTAATATGGCGTTTCTTCAGTCATTGTTTTTTAGAGCGAACGACCAAGATCACCGACCGCTGCCGGGGGAGCGGTCACAACAAAACTAAAACTATGGAAAATACAAAACAGCCCGAGATCACGACGGGCAGCGGTTCGTGTGCATCGCCTTGTTCGGTGTTTGCCGTCCACCATGGAGAATGGAACGGAAACCGGCAGTGGCACACTGGAGAATTTGATCGTAGCCACCCGCCGTGCGGCTACGTGGATGATTGGTCGTGCGCTGCTCTTTGGACTGAGCGCGAAGGGGCCGAGTCTCACGCCGCAGAGTTTGGCGGCGTGGTCGTAGAATTTAGTCTCACAGAGATTTCACCGAACGTTCAAGCGCTGGCACCGCTGGGGCGGGGGTGAGCGTCGAAACCGAATGG
>CAZSPO010000410.1:0-3413 GCA_964608775.1 uncultured Chthoniobacterales bacterium
CGAATCCCTTCCTCTCCGCCATTATCGCTCATTAGATCAATGAAAATAAAGCACTTAAGTCGAGGCCCTGCGCCACCACCCTAACGTCTACCCTAACGCAAATCATCGCTATTTCTTGGGCAAAGAGTGTTTGAACGGACGGTAGCCTCTGCTTCACGACCCGGCGCTGTTGCAGGCTGGTTTATCAGGTTGTGCAATCCTAGGGGAACCGGACTTCACTTTTCAGACCCGCGCACTTGATTTCCACGCAGACGCAGCGTGTTTGCTTCTTGTATGGGTCGTTGGAGCGATCTGCCCTTCAGAGCAGGCCTTTGAACCACGTGTACCGCATCTCCTTTATCGAGCCGCCATCCCAGTCTGGATGCCGGGCATTTAGCGTTTCGATTACGGCCTGACATTCGTCATCAGGATCAGGCTTTGTTAGGCCGTGCCGTTTTCGCGACACCAGCACATCCCGGGCTTCAGGCGCCCTGGTCTTCGGACCGCGCTTTCTTGCCTGGGGTTTTCCATCGAGGGCTCTTTCGACTGCCATCCAGTTGACTGACAGGTCGTCTGTTCCGTGTTCCAAAAGATTCGAAATGGCAATGAATTGGTGGCCGTTCGGTAAGGTGACGGGCTTTGGGAGTGTGCCGCCACAAATCACAAGTCCAGGCTCCTTTCCCACTTGCCCGGAAAGATCCGCGGCAAGCTGGTTGATATGCTCGGCGTCCAGCGGGCCCAAGGCCAGAAAGGCTGTCCAGCGCCGCTCATGTTCGACGACGCCGAGGCTGTAAAGTACACCCTCCCTGAGCTCGCGCCTTGCCAGTTCGCTCGCGCCAATCCTGGTTGCCAAAAACTGGCTGTACCCCTTCACGTCGAGTTGCCAGTCTTTGTGGTCTTGAGACTTTGCAGGAATCCAACCGTGATCATCGCAGATGACGCCCCATTCGTGACGCTCGGGATGATACGCATGCTCAAGCTCATGGAGTGTTAAACAGGCGGGGCAGGCCGTTAGGTCGCCATTGCCGGAGGGGACTAACAGGCCCTCATCCTTCCAACTCTCGAAAGAGGGACCCAGACTTTCAATCAAAAATTCTTCAGGCAATATCAATCCCGGGGTTGCCAGCAACTGGCTAACACACTGAACCGGCGAACGCGTTGGCGCCTCGCGAGAATCCTCTCCTTTCGAGAGCAAGTGCCAATCGGGAAGGTAAGCGGTCAGGATTTGCCGTTCGAATTCCGACTTCTCATTGAGGTCGCACCTGTGTGGACGGGTGATTTCGAAGCTTACGACCTTCCTTCGTGCCGAAAGGCCTCCAGCCTCGAAAACCACTCGCAATTTCGCTGCGATAATTGACTTGCCCGCAAGAAACGATTCGGCGCTTGTTGCAGCACATATGCTTTCGATCACCTGATAGGCGTCGAGATTAGAACTGACCCTAGCCCAGAAGGTTGCCGTCGAACTTCCTGGACCGGCGAGCACGAGCTTGGTGACCTTCACTTCGCCGATGCCATGCTCGGGGTGGGTGCGAAATGCCGGCCGCTCCTTCAGAGGTGCGAGCGTGTAGTGCCTGAACGACTGGCGCTTGAGATCCTCTAGCTCTCCAAGCACATTTCTCGCGATCTTGTTGGTGATGGCAGATGCAGTATCGCTGGAGAGCCTGTAACGCGGAACAATCTCGCAGGTCCGGGCCTGAGGATTGATCGCCAACACCAGTTGCCGGTTGGGGCGGTAAGACAGGTTGCCAAGCTTGCCATCCTTCCAGGCTTGCACGTCTGTTTTCCGGTCCTCAATCGAAATAAGGCAGACGTGAAGCAGGGCATCTTCCCAGCCGAGGCGCGTGGAGGGCCGCGCGAAAAAGTCCACTTCCACCCGTCGCTTCCGTTGTTCGACTTCCTCGATGACCTGCGCGGCGATCTCTTCGATCCTACCGCATTGCTCTTGGTCGAGTTCCCAGTCGCGAGGGAGATGCTTGAGATTATATCCCGACCAGGCCAACAGCGTTGACCGGGTGTTTAGTTCGGTAAGAGCGAGCGCGCGATCGAAAAGCCGAGACGAGCGGCCGCGCTCCAGATCGGCAATTTTCACGATGAGAGCCCGCTCGCGGGGGCTTGCGGCTGCTTCAAGCCATTCTCTCAGCTCTTCATCTTCTCCAACGACGTCGAAGGTCGCCTGGCCGGTCGGGTCTTTCGAAATCGCTTCGGCGTCTTCGAAAACCTCGTACAGGTGGTCTTTCTGATCCGTCGGGAGCTCATTAAATTGCTGCTGAGCGGCCCGGCCGATCCGATCCGGATCGCTTTCTTCCAATGTGGACTGGTCGAGTGTCCATCCAGCAGCCTCCGCAAACCGGAGAAGTGTCTCGGCGGAAATGGACCCCAGAAAAGCACTCGGCGATAAAGGCACCCTGTAGCGTTCTCAATTTGTGCACCAGTGCCGCGTCAGGTGGGTCCGTGCTCGTTCATTGCAAGCTGGCTTCGCTCGCCAATAATCGCGCAATGTCGTAAAAACTCGTTTTGTAAGCGACAGCTTACGTCATTTTGTTGAATTGAAGAGCTAAAACATGGCCTATAATGTGGGTTCGAGCCAAGACGAGCCATGCACTGGCGTCGCTGAATTGAAGTCTGCCCTCTGGAACGCTGCTAACACATTCCGGGGTTCGGCCGTCGATCGTACTGATTGGAAAGGCTACATTCTTCCGTTGCTTTTCTTCAAGCGCATCTCCGACGTCTGGTACGAAGAGACGGCTGAGGCTCGGGAGATCTATGGTGAAGCCGACCCCTCATTGTTTCCCGAGGTGCATCGCTTCGTGCTGCCCGAGGACTGTCATTGGAACGATATCAGGGAGGTCCCGGCCAACGTCGGTGCCGCTCTTCAAAAGGCCATGCAGGAAATCGAACGGGCCAATCCGGACACGCTGTTCCGCGTCTTTGGCTCTGCGGACTGGGGCAACAAGGAGAAGTTCTCCGACGAGTTGCTGAAGGATTTGATCGAGGGGTTCTCCGAGATCGGGCTCGGCAACACCACCGTCAGCACCGACGTGCTGGGCGACGCCTACGAATATCTGGTGGGCAAGTTTGCCGACGTCACCCGCCGCAACAAGGCGGGCGAGTTCTACACGCCACGCAGCGTCGTGCGCATGATGGTCGAGATCCTCGACCCCCAGGAGAGTGAAAGCATCTACGACCCCGCCTGCGGCACGGGCGGCATGCTGCTCGGTGCAATCGAGCACGTGATGCGCAAGGGCGGAGACCCGCGCACCTTCTACGGCAAGATCTACGGCCAGGAGAAGAACCTAACCACGGCTGCGATCGCCCGCATGAACCTTGTCCTGCACGGGATCGAGGACTTCCAGGTGGCCCGTGAGGACACCTTGCAGAACCCGGCCTTCACGGATTCCAGCACCGGCGGCCTTGCCACCTTCGACTGCGTCATC
>CAZSPO010000411.1:0-3410 GCA_964608775.1 uncultured Chthoniobacterales bacterium
GCTCATCCTTATTCGTCTTATGCCTCCTCAGGACTGGGCGAAGTCCGGCAAAAGCATAACGCCAGCCTCCTTTCTTAAAGCTCGACCACCAACCGCTCACCGTCGATGGCATGACATCAAAATCATTGTCTACTTCCATTTGTGTTTTGCCCTTTTTCAAGGCGTGAATGGCCTGTCAGCGCATCTCTTCCTAAGCATCTTGACTGAGCGTTCGTGCGTCCCCCTCTGGGCAGCGAGGCGAACAAAACGCGATACGAAATCTGCGGCGACACATCGGCCGTGTCAGCCGGTGGCACCACGACAGCGACCATCCCGAACGCTGGCAGGCCGGCGGCCTGATTTTGGTCGAGACGGGCTTCAGGAAAGTCCGGGGATACCAAGATCTTCCTGCGCTGATACGAGCGCTTCAACACAAAGAGTTGGGGCAGCAAACTCCAGATCCGCAACGCCCGGCATGATCTCCTCCCGCTGCCTCCGCTTCGCTCCGGCTTTGCCGCCGCGCGGCAGTCCTTCGGGGACGGGGTCCACGAAGCGGAGGAAGCGCCCCATAACTCACCTTTGCCTTCAACCATAAACCCAAACCAATAGACCCATTATCAGGAAATCCCCCCCCTGCTTTATGTGCGGAAGTGAAGATCCAGGGGAAAAAGGAATCATTTCAATACCTTTGTTTGAGGCATTAGCAACGTCGGATTAAACCGTTGTCGTTGTCCACGAAATAATTCCGAGGTTCACAGCGAGGTTGGGGATTCGTTGTCCACGCGAAGATTATTGGCGTGCCGCACTATTGGACTTGGCTGGAATCTAAAATCAATACAAATTGGACTTCATGAAGGACCAATTTACAGCGGTAGTGCAAGAGAAGATCCTGGCAGGGCTTGAGGCGCCGCTTCCGGCCCTGACGCGTCGTGATGTGCGGGTGCCGGGCTTGGCGGGAAAGGCGGTGGCCGTGATCGGGATGCGGCGGTCGGGAAAGACGAGCTTTCTTCATCAGGAGCGGGCCGACCGGATCGCGGCGGGGCGCAACCCGGAGCGTCTGGTGTATTTCAACTTCGAGGACGAGCGGTTGGCGGGGCTGGGGGCAGGCGACCTAGGATTGATCCCGGAAACGCACCTTCGCCTATTTCCCGAGCCGGCGGACGAGCCGGTGACCTTGTTCCTGGATGAGATCCAGGTGGTGCCCGGCTGGGAACAGTTCGCCCGGCGGCTGCTGGACGAGGGGGGCTTCGAGCTGTTTCTGTCGGGCTCGTCGGCCAAGCTGTTGAGCCGGGAGATTGCGACCTCGATGCGGGGCCGCGGCTGGGAGGTCGTGATCCAGCCCTTCAGTTTCCGCGAGTGGCTGCGCCACCACGGGCACGAGATCCCGGGCGATGCCGGGAAGCTGACGGCACGCCAGGCGGCCCGACTCGACCGGGATTTCGCCGGATACCTGGAGAGCGGTGGCTTTCCCGAGGCGCAGGGGCTCGCTGCGGCCGAGCGGCGGCAACTGCTGCTGGGCTACGTGGACGTGTTGATGCTGCGCGATGTGATCGAGCGCCATGGCGTGAGCAACGTCACCGCCCTGCGCTGGATGGTGCGGCGGCTGCTCGGCAACCCGGGCGGGCTGTTCAGCGTGACGAAGTTCGAGGCCGACCTCAAGTCGCAGGGGATCGCGGCAGGCCGGGAGTCGCTCTATGAGATGCTGGGGCATCTGGCGGACGCTTTCCTGCTGGAGGCCATGCCGGTAGCAACCGATTCCGAAAAACGCCGGCAGGTGAACCCGCGCAAGATCTACCCGGCGGACCCGGCGCTGGGCCCGGTCTTTGACCGCAGCCGCAAAGCGAACGCCGGCCACGCCCTGGAGGTAGCGGTGCACAACGAACTGCGCCGGCGCGGCGCGGAGGTGGCCTACCTGAAGACGAAAGACGGCTACGAGGTCGATTTTCTGGCCCGGGAAGCGGACGGCGGTCAGACGCTGGTTCAGGTCTGCGCGGACCTTGACGAACCGGAGACGCTGGCCCGCGAGGTGCGCGCACTACAGGCGGCGACCGAGGAACACCCGGCGGATCAACAGCTCATCCTCACGGCGGCCTCGCGGCTTCCGTTTCCCAAAGTGCCGACTCCGATCAGGATTCTTCCGGCGTGGCAATGGATGCTGGGGGAGCAAAAGGGGTCGGGGAGCAAAAGGGATCAACCCAACACCTTTGTCTAAGGTATTAGCAACGTCGGATTAAACCGTTGTTGTTGTCCACGCGAAGATTATTGGAGTGCCGATTTTTCCGGAAAAGAAGGTTTTTTTCCTAAATGTAGCAATGCCTCCTTTCAGTCGGCGGATATGAATTTTTGTTTTATTTGGACTGCACGTTTCCTGAAAGCTCAAAGGTATCGGATTGACCCGTTTTTCTCGACCCTGAAAGCTCAAAGGTATCGGATTGACCCGTTTTTCTCGACTAAAGGAGAGGGTTGCTCGAAGGTGGAGGCGTGCTTGGCCCTTCGACTTCGCTCCCGCCTTTGCCGCGGCATCCGCCTTCATTGACCTACGGCGTGACAAGAGCGGCCCTACGGTGGGGGGATGCGGGTAGGTGGAGGCACGCTTGACGAGCATCCGCCTTCATTGACCTACGGCGTGACAAGAGCGGCCCTACGGTGGGGTGTAGGGAGGCAATCATGGGTTGCCCTTTTGGGAACGGGGGCTGTATTGGCTAAGCTTGACGCGGGGGGAAGCCGCCGGCGACGAGTTGGTGGGTGGCGTTGGTGAGGATGACGTCGATGCCGCGTTGGACGTATTGGAGGGCTTCGTGGGGGTCATCGGACCAGAAGAGGTTGCAGCGGAGGCCGTGGTTGCGGGCTTCGCGGATCTGGGGATCGGTGACTTCGCGGAAGAACTGGATGCGTTGACAGCTCCAGCGGGTGGCGATGGCGATGGATTCGGCGGGGAGGTGCTGCCGGACGAGGCAGGCGCGCGGGATCTCCGGGGCGATCTCGAGGGCGAGGCGGAGGGCGGACTCGGAACCGAGGGCGAGGTAGGCGGTCTCGACGAGCCCTCGCCGGCGGAGCGCCTCGCCGACGCGGCGGAGGAGGGTGCCGTCGGGTCCGATGTCCTTGATGTGAATATTGAGCCCGACCCGGTCCTCCGCCAGCTCGAGGACTTCCTCGAGGCGGGGGAGCGGGACACCGGCCCAGTCGGGGCCGTGGTGGGCTCCGGCATCGAGGCGGCGGAGGTCCGTCCAGTCGAGATCGGCGAGGTTTCCCCGTCCGTTGGTGGTTCGATCGACGGTCTCGTCGTGGCAGACAACAGGAACGCCGTCGCGGCTGGGCCGGAGGTCGAATTCAATTTCGTGCGCCCCGGCGGCGATCGCGGCGGTGAAGGCGGGAAGGGTGTTTTCGGGGCAGGCCTTGCTGAGGCCACGATGGGCGCAGAGGTGCATTTG
>CAZSPO010000412.1:0-3398 GCA_964608775.1 uncultured Chthoniobacterales bacterium
GATCTGCATACTGGAGCGTTAGAGTTTAGCGCAGCCGGCGATCGCTGGAGTATCGTGGGAGCGCTCAGCTACCGCGACGCGGGGAACCTGGAGGTACCCGACGTGGAAACTTGGAACGGACCGCCACCCACCGGGCAACCCTCCGACATTCCGCGCTTCGACGGAGAGTTGGAATTCACCAATTTCGAACAGCTGAACGGCATGGTCAAAGCGGGCTATCGCTTCGACCGTGCGGAAGCAACGCTGCGCTATGAGCGCTGGGACCACGAGCACAACTTTCTGCTGCCCAACGGCAAGGGTATCGGACAGGAATTGGAAAACAACCTGGTGCAGGCCGAACTCGACGCCTCGCTTGCCAGCGTTTGGGACTGGAAAACCAGCTACACCTGGAACGAAAATATCCGCCGTTCCAATCCTGGCGGGCGGGCGCTACCGCTGCGCGATCCGGCGATCGATTTAGAGCGCGACAGCCATACTTTGCGCAGCGAATTCGTCCGCGGTGATCCCAATGAACGGTTTTCCGGAACGCTCGGACTGGAGGGCATTTATGAGGATCAGGAATCAAAAGGACCGGTCGGGCTAACTCCTGGTGGGCAAGTCTATAATTTGGCGCTCTTCGGGTTCGGTCGGATGGTAGTCGAACCCTGGACCTTCGAGGCAGGCCTGCGCTTCGATCATCGTTCGCAGGAAGCCGATCCTTCGCAGACGGTCGACGACCGCCTATTGGTGAATCGGGTCGATCCGGAGACAGGCAACCCCATTGATGTCGACTTGGACAACGAATACAATGTCGCAACGGCCTCCTTGGGGGCAATCTATCCGTTCAATGATTCTTTCGCGCTGGCCGGTAACGTGAATCGCGGCTTCCGTGCACCCGATCTTTTCGAGCTTTACGTCGCGGGCCAGCACGGGGGGGTGGCGGCATTTCAATTCGGCGATCCCGTCCTCGACGAAGAAACGTCCCTGGGCGGCGACTTGCAGGCCCGTTGGCGCTCGGATCGTCTCGATTGGACGGCCACGGTCTACGTCAACTCGTTTTCCGACTATATCTTCCTCGGCGATACCGGTGCAGTGAGTGGCGGGCTCCCTATCTTCAGGGTCGACCAGGCCGATGCCACGCTCTACGGCGGCGACCTATTCGTGTCTCACCGCACGACTGAATGGTTAACCCTGGAAGGCACTTACGAATGGGTGCAGGGTGATTTTGACGAGGGTGGCGACGTGCCGCTCCTGCCAGCCGACCATCTCAGTTTGGAGGCGATTTTCAATCGGGAGTCGCTGGGCTGGATGGAATCGCCCGAATTCCGTATCGGGCTCCGCCATGCCTGGTCGAAGGATGCCGCTGGGTTGTTGGAGCCGTTTTCTCAGTTCGACCGTAACCCGAACTTCGGCACTGCCTCCACGGATGCTTACACTTTGCTCGATCTGAGCTTCGGCTTTCGCTTCCAAAACTTACGGGTTGATCTGTTTGCCGAGAATGTGACCGATGTAGACTACCGTGCCTTTCTCGACACCTACAAGGGTTACGCCCTCAGCCCCGGCCGCAGCTTCAGCATACGATCCAATCTTTATTTCTAAATCATAGCAAATTTATCTGCGCGACTCAATCCATGGTTCCGTCGACATCAAAATCTATACCCTCCGAAAGCGGTCTGCTGGATCGGCTGGCCATCAGCATGGCTGTCATCTGTGGTATCCATTGCCTGGTCACACCGATTCTGCTGGTCGCTTTACCGATCATCGCTACCACCTTTTGGGTGGATGAGAACTTTCACTTATGGATGCTTCTTTTGGTGATTCCGACCACGACGCTGGCCGTTTGGAGCGGTTGCCGGCGGCACAAGGATAAGTTCGTGCTGATTTCAGCAGCCCTTGGACTGGGTATTTTGATGACGGCCCTGATCGCAGAAAGGATTGAGCATTCTCATGCCGAGGCGGGAAATCATTCGCATTCGACTGGAATTCAGGCTCTCGATGACGAATCCTCGGTCCCCCATAACGGGGCTCAAAATCACTTGGCAGGCGGCGGCTGCTGTGCTTTGCATCCGGCAAAATCAAGTTCTTCAAATCCAGATGACGGGGACATGCCCGCTCACGCTGGGTCTATTCCATGGCACGCCGCCCTAAACACCTTGGGAGGACTTTTTCTGGTAGCGGGTCACATGCGGAATTTTCTGCTTTGTCGGAGGGATAATTGCTCGCATGGGGAGTACACCTGCTAGACTGGACTATGGAGTTTCAGCTATTCAATACGCTGACACGAGAGCTTGAGGCCATTCGTCCATCAGACCAGAAGGCAATTCGATTTTACAGTTGTGGGCCAACCGTCTACGGCCCCGCTCACATCGGCAACCTGCATACCTTTGTGCTTCAGGATGTTTTTCGCAGAGTGGATGACGCCAGCCCCACGGATCGCTGCAGAGATTGAGTAAGCTGCCACGCTATGTTTTCGAGACCGATAATGGAAGACTTGCTGAAACGAGGTTCGGATGGGTAAAAGAACCGCTGTAAAAATCGCCATTGACGCACTGGTATCGTGTGCACTAAAATTAAAACATGAAAAATATAACCCTCAGCGCAAGCGAAGAAGCGATCGAGCAAGGGCGGCGAGTTGCCCGGAGCCGCAACACGACTTTAAACGAACTCTTCAGAAATTGGCTGAATTTACTGGGTGAGGGAGAGTTGCGGGAAAAGAATTACCGTCGGCAGATGGAACAACTGGTGGATCGAATTGAGGTCGGTGGGCGCAAATTTTCGAGAGAAGAGATGAATGAGCGCTGAATATTTTCTCGATACGAATGTTTTGGTTTACTCCTTCGACAAATCGGCTCCAGCAAAGAGGGAGAAGTCGGTGAATTTGATCGCCGAGGGTTTACGCAACGGTTCGGGTGCAGTCAGTTGGCAGGTGGTGCAAGAGTTTTTGAATGTGGCTTTGCACAAATGGAAGCGTCCAATGAATCCCGGTGACGCGATGGAATATTTGGGGACGACTCTCGAACCCCTTTGTGCGGTTTTTCCATCCGCATCGATCTGGCGCAGTGCCTTGTCCATCCAGATTCAAAGTCAATACCGGTTTTACGACAGCCTGGTGGTGGCTTCGGCTCTCCAATGCAGGGCGAGGGTGCTTTACAGCGAAGACCTGCAAGACGGACGGAGGTTCGACGAGCTGGAAATCCGAAACCCATTTGCGGAATAGTTATCCGGGGGGAAGAAACTCAGCACAACCGACTTTCTATCCGATGGAGCGGGCGGGCTGTGGTATTGGGACTGGGAAAAAACACATCCAGCGAGTGCTCAAAGACTGTGGGGGAAACATCAGTGAGGCGGCCCGAATCCTTGGAATCGAACGTCGATCCCTGCAGCGAAAACTCAGAAAAAACCCTCCCCTGGATTGAGGA
>CAZSPO010000413.1:0-3379 GCA_964608775.1 uncultured Chthoniobacterales bacterium
TCGGTCGCCATTTTCTTGGCGAGGGGCGACGCTTTCGTCCGGCTGCCATTCCCGCTGGAGGCGCTCGCTGAAGCCGGGGGGTTTTCTTCGGCAGATTGGGTGGGGGCAGCCTCGGGAGAATCGGTGGATTTGGCTTTGGCGGGAGCGGTTTCCCGGGGTTTGGGAGCGGAACCGGCTGCGGGGGCGCTTTCCCCTTCTTCGAGTAACACGTAGATCGCGTGGCCCAACGAAACCTTCTCTCCTTCCGCCGCCAGATGTTCGTGGAGTGTCCCCGCGTCGAAGGCCTCCATTTCCATCGTGGCTTTATCGGTTTCCACCTCTGCCACGACATCGCCGACTTCCACCGAGTCACCGGGTTGCTTCAGCCACCGGACCAGGGTGCCCTCGGTCATGGTGTCACTCAGTTTGGGCATCTCGACGTAGATCGGCATAAGGAAGAAGGGGAAGAGGGCTGACGGAAGAAGCGGCAGACGGATTAGCAGATGGAGAGCACTTTTTTCAGAATGGTTTGCGGATTGGGCAGCTGCATCGGTTCCGTGTGCGGGCTGTAAATGGCCGGGGCGTCCAACGACGAAAGGCGCAGCACGGGGGCATCCAGATCGTCGAACGCCTTTTCCTGAATGAGAGCGGCAATCATGGAGTTCACCCCGCAGAACGGCTTGCCTTCGTCGACCACCACCGCGCGGTGGGTTTTGCGGACACTGGCGAGAATGGCCTCCTCATCCAGCGGTCGGATCGAGCGCAGATCGATCACCTCAGCGGAGATATTATGTTCAGCGGCAAGGAGTTCGGCGGTTTTCAAACAGGTCAGAACGGCGCGTCCGTGAGCGATAAGCGAGAGATCCGTCCCTTCCCGTTTCACATCGGCCACCCCGAGAGGGATGGTGTATTCCGCTTCAGGAACCTCCCAGCTTTCCCCGTAGAGGAGGGTGTTTTCCATCACATAAACCGGGTCGTTGTCGCGGATGGCCGTTTTCATCAGACCTTTTGCATCGTAAGCCGTGGCGGGGCAAACCACTTTTAGACCGGGCATATTCGCGAGCATATTTTCCGGGGTATGCGAGTGGGTAGCTCCGACATTGGTCCCACCATTGGCAGGGCCGCGAATCACGATCGGACAATTGATCAAACCGCCGGACATGTAGCGGATGGCTCCGGCGTTGTTGACGATTTGATCGTAAGCGACGTAGGCGAAGCTCCAGAACATCAGCTCCATCACGGGACGGATGCCGAGCATTGAGGCCCCGATGCCGAGCCCGATAAACCCCGCTTCGCTGATCGGCGCATCGATCAAACGGCGGTCCCCGAATCGTTCCCAGAGCCCTTCCGTTACTTTGTATGCCCCGTTATATTGGGCGACTTCTTCCCCGATAATCACGACATTCTCATCCCGCTCGATTTCTTCCGCGAGGGCGTCGTTTAAGGCTTTGCGATAGCTGAGGCTGGACATGGTCGTGGAATCGTGGAAATCGGTTAATCGTTGAAAAAATATCGGCCATGTCGGGCGTTTTCCGTCCGGTGGTCCACCTCATAATAGACGTCGTCAAGAATATCTTCGGCGGAGGGGGCAGGAGCTTCGTCGGCTGCTTCCGCGGCGGCTTTTGCTTCGTCGCGCAACTCCTTCACCATGGTTTTCACCCCTTCTTCGTCGATCAAGCCGTCTTCTTCGCAATGCCGTTGCCAGAGGGCGATCGGGTCGTGCTCCGTTTTGTAACGTTCGATTTCTTCGGGTGACCGATATTTTTTGGTATTGGCGTCTGCGACCGAGTGGCCGTAGTAGCGATAGGTAAAGACCTCCATCAAGGTGGGGCGAGAGGTTTGATGGGCGCGTTCGATGGCTTGTTGCGTTTTGGCTCGGATTTCGTAGAGATCTTCGCCGTTCACAATTTCCCAATCCATGTTGTAACCCTCGGCCCGTTCGGCCAGAGACGATTTGTAAGCGGACGAACGTTTTTGGCTCGTGCCCATCGAGTAGCCATTGTTTTCGATCACATAGATGACCGGCAAATCCCAGAGGGCTGCGAGGTTGAGTGATTCGTGGAAGGGCCCTTGGTTGACCGCGCCATCTCCGAGGTAGCAGAGGCAGCAGCCGGGGAGCTTCTTATATTTCAAAGCGAAGGCGATCCCCGAGCCGAGCGGGGTCTGGCCGCCGACGATGCCGTGGCCACCCCAATAGTTTTTATCGGGTGCAAAGAAGTGCATGGAACCACCCTTGCCTTTGGAGCAACCGGTGGTTTTCCCGAACAGCTCGGCGATGCATTCCTCCATGGTCATCCCGACGGCGAGCGCATGGCCATGGTCGCGGTAAGCCGTAATGACATGGTCATGTTCGCCCAGCAGGCTGATTTGGCCGACCGCCACCGATTCCTGGCCGCTGTAGAGGTGGAGAAAGCCGCCCATTTTCCCAATCTGATAATATTTGAGGGCCGTCTGTTCAAAGACTCGGATTTGGTGCATCTGACGGAGGAAACCAAGTTTCTGTTCCGAGGTCAGCGCCTGGTTGATTGGGGCTTCCGCGTAGGCGTTTTGGGTGGCGGTGGTTTCCATAGGTGGCGGGCAGAGACGATGAATCAGGGATGACGGTCGGAGGGGATTCCTTCGATAAGAGTAACTATTACGAAGGGACTCGCTGAATCAACCGGGAAATCCGGTGGGGGCAAGGTTACCAACGATCCAGAAACAGGCGAAGATCCCCGACGGCGGCATCGATTTTTTTCAAATCTTTGCGCCGCCCTTTGTCCGGCTTCAGTTGCAGGCTTCGAATCAGCATCAGCATATCGCGCAGATCACGAATGCGAGCGGTCGGCAGGTCAGTCGAGGCTGTCTCGAACTGAGTCACCGCCTCGAGAACTTCGACGAGCTCGGCTTCGATCCGCTGAAGATAATGTCGCCCGACCACCCGAAGCTCTTTCCGCAGCCCACGGAGTTCGCGGGCGAGCGATTTGGCGGGAGACGCCTCGGCGGGGGCAGGGGACCGGTCGCGGGATTTTCGCGTCATGGATAAAGGGGAGGGGTCTGTCGAACCATGGACGATGCGACAGAAATCATTGAAACCAAAAGAGTTTCCTGCCATGAAGCCGATGCGGCGTCCACGTCAATGTGGATTCTGAAACGAAATTGTTGCAAATGAAAGAGACAAAGAACCGGATAGAAGAGGTGGCCGGGTGGGGAGATCTTCAGGGGGCAGCCCTAGCGGCGGCTGGATATGCCTATGCTCCTTACTCTCGGTTCGCGGTTGGGGCGGCCCTACTGGCTCGGGACGGTCGGATTTTCACTGGGTGCAACATCGAGAATTTGAGCTTCGGCCTCACGATTTGTGCCGAACGCGTGGCCGTCGGGCAGGCCGTGGCGGCGGGCTGCCGGGAATGGGTCGCCCTCG
>CAZSPO010000414.1:0-3369 GCA_964608775.1 uncultured Chthoniobacterales bacterium
CTGGAGACCTCCATTCGTGGCGAGTGGGTGTCCGGGATCGACGAGATGGGACTCGACGACCGTTGGCGCATCTCACCTGCCGCTACTTGGTTCCTGAACGACTACCGCACTTCGCATTTGCGCCTTCAGTATAACTACGACATCAGCGACTCCTTCGGTGACGAACACTCTCTCTGGCTACAGTTTCAGTGGTCTTTCGGTGGTCCTGAAGTTCGCTGAGTCCGCCCGGAACCCATGCCAATCATTCCCATGAAAAAGATTCTCTTCTCTCTCTTGTTGACGGCGGTCCTGGCTCCCCTCGGGGCGCTGGCCGATTTAAAGGTGGCCACGCTGCATCCGCTGATGACCGATCTGGCCAAAGAAGTCGGCGGGAACCATGTCACCGTCGTCGGTCTGATGAAACCGGGTAGCGATCCCCATGCGTTCGCGCCGACGCCGGGACAATTGGCCAGCGTGTCGGATGCGCGGCTGATTCTCGCTTCCGGGAAGGGCATGGAAACCTATCTGGACAAGATGCGCGACAATCTGTCGGCCGGTCAGGAGATCTTGGAAGTCGGGCGGCGCGTGCCTACGCTGCG
The DNA here is from genome assembly GCA_964608775.1 of uncultured Chthoniobacterales bacterium. Taxonomy (GTDB): domain Bacteria; phylum Verrucomicrobiota; class Verrucomicrobiia; order Chthoniobacterales; family CAZSPO01; genus CAZSPO01. Next base: position 579 of record CAZSPO010000414.1, read on the forward strand.
CATCAATGCCAAGGATGATCTCTTTGTCTGCTGCCCCGCCCATTCGAGCGGCGGCATCGACCCGCATTGGTGGCACAGCATTTCCGCCATGCGCCGGGCCACCTCGATCGTAGCCGATGAATTCGCCAAAGCCGATCCCGCCAACGCGGCGGCTTACAAGGCCAACGCCAGTGCTTACGAGACACGGCTCAGCCAACTGGATAGCTGGGTCAAGCAGCAGGTCGCCAAGATTCCGCGCAAGGACCGGAAACTTAGCACCTCCCACTTGGCTTTCGGTTACTTCTGCCGGGATTACGGTTTCAAAGCCTTGCCGGTCCAGGGGTTGACGCGGGAACGTGATCCGTCCCCGCAATACTTGGCCGAATCGATCAAGACAATCCGGAAAGAAGGCATCCCGGCCATTTTCCCGGAAGACATGGCCAATCCGCGCGTCTTGCAGGCCATGGTCGCTGAAACCGGTGTGAAACTCGGCGGTGTATTGATAGCGGACGGTTCCGTTTCCGACTACGAAACCATGATCCGAAAGAACGTAACCGCAATCGTGGCTGGTTTGGCTAGGTAAATAGATTGTGCGTGGCTGGCCCCCGGTGGAAGTTTTGGCGCTGGCGCTGGCCCTCGGGCTGGCGCTTGTGCCGTTAACGCTTTTTACGAAGGACAGGGATTTCACCGCATCGGTCATCCATGGGCTGGTCACCAGGGACAAAACACTCGTTTTCCTAAACGCGCGTTTCGCCCATCCTCCGGCTTCGTTTGAACTGTTGCACCTGGAGCGGCCCGTCTGGAAGGTGGACGCTGCCGGCGGCGAGACCGAGTTTTACGGCCAAGCGGAACTAAGCCTACCGGAGGAGGGGATCGATCTCTGGATCGAGGTCACCTGGCCGGACGGCACGCCTAAGAGCGTGGTGGAGTTCACCCTGGAGCCGGACGCCATGCCCGGGCGCTCGGTAACGTTGTGGGGCGAAGAACAAATGACGGAGGTGGCGACGTTTCTATGGCCGAACTGAATCACATTCCCATCGGCACGGAAGTTGGCTGCGCGGAGACGCATCGGTTGCGGGTCGAGGATCTGCACGTGCATTACGGTTCCATCTGCGCCTTACACGACGTAACTTTCGAACTTCCCTGCGGTCATGCCTTGGCGCTGATTGGCCGGAACGGGGCGGGTAAAAGCACCTTGCTCAAGGCCATCGCCGGTCTGCAAACCCAGGTCGTCGGCCGAATTTCCTGGAAGAACGATCCGGTTTCCCGCGCCAGTCATGAGATTGCCTACCTGCCGCAGCGCGACCAGGTGGATTGGAACTTTCCCATCACGGTTCAGGGTTTGATCGAGACCGGTCGTTACCCGCAGCTCGGCTTGTGGCGCCGTTTTTCGAAGCATGACGCGGAGGTGGTGGATTTCGCGATCGAGACGATGGAGCTCGGCGATTTGCGCAAGCGTCAGTTGCGCCAGCTCTCCGGCGGGCAGCAGCAGCGCGCTTTCATTGGGCGCGCCGTGGCGCAGGAAGCGCATGTGCTTCTCTTGGACGAACCCTTTGCGGGACTAGATAAGCCATCCACGGAGAAACTGACCGATCTTTGCCGCCAACTGGTGACCGAAGGTCGGCTCATCGTTGCCTCGCACCATGATCTAAAAACGGTGCATCTTTGTTTTGACGACGCCCTGTTGCTCAACGGCGGGCAGGTCGCATTCGGGCCGGCAACCGAAGTGTTGAACGACGAATCCATTCGCCTCGCTTACGCCGCATGAATTTGGTCGAGCTTTTCAGTTATCAGTTCAATCAGAAAGCGTTGCTGGCCAGTCTCTTGATCGGTTTCGCCAACGGTTACCTAGGCGGTTTTATTGTCTTGCGCAAGTCGGCGCTCATGGTCGGCTCGCTGTCTCACAGTCTCATGCCGGGGCTGGCCCTGTCGGCCATCGTGTTCGGCGTTTTGACGACCTCGACCGGCTTTTTCGGTGCGTTAGTCGCGGCGCTGACCATTGGACTGGGTTCGCTCGCCATCGCCCGCCATTCCGGGCTCGATTCCAACTCGACGCTGGCCATTCTCTACACCAGCGCGTTCGGCGCCGGGCTCATTTTGCTTGATTATGTCAACGAAACCGGCGAGCTGGAGCACTGGCTGTTCGGGAATATCCTCGGCCTGGCGGATTCCGATCTCTGGACGGCGTGGGTCATCAGCACCGTCGTTTTGCTGGCGCTGGTGGCCCTGCAACGTCCGCTCTTGCTGATGCTGTTCGAACCCTCGGTCGCCGCCTCACAAGGTATTCGCGTCCATCTCCTCGATTACCTTCTCATGGGCCTGACCGTGCTGGCGCTGGTCAACTCGCTGCAATCAGTCGGCTGCATCTTGTCGCTGGGCCTCATGGTCGCGCCGGCGGCGACGGTTTACCTCTTTGCCAACTCTCCTCGGGTGCTTTTCTGGGGCGGTGGCGGCCTGGGGGCGGGGATTTCCGTGGCGGCGGTGATTTTGAGCAACCTGCTGGATGTACGAACCGGAGCAACGATCGTTGTTTTGTTAGGATGCGTCTTTCTGGCTGCTTTCGGGGTAAAACTACTCCTGGCTCGGGCCCGGTTTGAAAAGGCTTGATCATTCCTAGAGGGATTACAAGAGAGGGATTACAAGGGACGGGCTTAATGCAAGTTGATGATCAAAAGCTCTTCGCCTTCTGTCAATCTGCGGCCGGAAATCCGGCCGCCCGGCACCGAGCGTCCGGGGCTTTGAGCCCGTCAGGGCTCATTTTGGGCATCCGAAGACGTGGGCCGAGATTTGGCCTCGGTTTTCGGCCGGGAAC
>CAZSPO010000415.1:0-3368 GCA_964608775.1 uncultured Chthoniobacterales bacterium
GGTGGTGGCGGTTGCGATGGCGGCGCTGATGGTTAAAAAGGGAGGTGTCCCTTTTAGACGACGGCCTCGGCACGCTCCTGATCGCGGCGGATCAAATGGCGCACATAGTCGCTCGTATTGCTGAACTTCCCATCCTTCATGCGGGCTTCCACCCACTCCTTCATCGGATCGGGAAGCGATACATTCAGCGTCGCCATGGCATCCCCTCCATCGCTGTTGGGCACCCGGAATGGCAGTCTTTGTCAAGGTTCATGACAAAGTCTGTCAGGGTCGCCGACCGCTAAAGAGGTAGGAGTGCCCACATAAGCAATTGCTTTTTAAGGCGGAGAAAGGAAGATGGCGGGGAGGCTAGCCTCCCGACCGGCCCCACCGGAATTTTGGGGTGGTGGCGGTCGCGATGGAGGCGCCAATGGTCAAAAAGGAAGTGTTCCTCGGAGCCTTAAGCAATCATCCCAACATACCACTGTCGCAAGGTAGTCAAAAAGGTCCGGCCTCACCATAAGCGTGCCATTTTGGAGCCGAAACGGTTCCAGGTACCGTTTACGCCGCCCAAATACAATCAACTCTCAAGTCGATCGATCAGTTTGATAAGATGTCCATTGTTTGGATCTATTTCCAAGCCCTTTCCCACAATATCCTTCGCTTGACCCGGATCTTTCATATTCAAACAAAGCCAGGCGAGCTTTGAGTAATCGTTGGCATCACCCTCATCAATCCTTCGCCGAAAATTAGCAACAAGATTTTTCAGTTGAAGCACTCTTTCTTCAGCATCAGAAAATGAATACCCGTCCCTTAGGGTGGAATTTACCCTATCAGCTGCACGCGCTATCAAATGGAACGGTGCGTCGGCAAGCGAAGACATCTCAACTAAAGCGTGGATCTCACCTTGCGTATTGCCCATGTCCCTGTAGATTTGCGACAACTCAACCCACGCACCAACAGCGTCGGCCCTCCCATGCGACACTTCCAAATACGCTTGAAGGAATCTAATAATAAACTCAAACCTTCTTGGTTCGTCGGACTCCTTAAACATTTCAACAGCTCGCAAGTAAACCGTAGGATAGCGTATTGCCAAATATTCCAACCGCGGCATAAGATCCAGTACAGCCAACTCGCCATTTTCCAGCTTACGGGCCAACTGTGACAAATATCCATCAATTAAGCGCTTCACACCACGCCCCAAATCCTGACGCTTAAGAGAACCAAATTTTTGAAGTTCGAAAACATCACGCTCGATAACGATTTTCTGCGGTGAAGTAAGAAGCTTTTTCTTTCCAAACGTCGCTGCTACGCTGGGAACAGAAACCAAATACTCACTGTCCTCAAGAGATTCGATAACCTCTACGAAAGAGAGCCCCGAAAGCTCATCTATTGCTGCTTGGACATCCACCCGTTCTTCACCCTCTGCCTCTAACAGGACCACTTCAAGCGCAAAAAATGGGACCAACGAGCGCCAGCTCGATACGGTCAAAAATACGCGCTGTGCAACTGGTGACAGCCGCGCAAATGTTCTCTCAAAAAGGGCAGACAAAACATCATCTGCACTTGCGATGATGCGCCTCACATTTCCGAAATTGCCTGAACGCTCCGTCTCGCCCAAAAGTAACTTAATTACATACGGGTGTCCGTCCGATTCTTCGACTAAATTTTCGATATACTTGTCGGAAAGCTGGGACCAAATACCCAGCTTTCTTGATGTTTTTTCAATAAGTTCTATACACTCCGAATGTTTCATTCCTCTCACATCTATCGGATAGTCACCACGAAACTCACGATGCCGAGTGGTAATCAAAATCTTGTTCGGATGTCGAATATGAGTGTCAATAAGCTCAAAGAATTCTACCGGCTCCTGAAGAGTTTCAAAATTATCAAATACGTAGAGCGAAGGAAAGCCGCCGTCAGACAGTGATGTGAGGAATAGTTCACTTGCCGCACCTTTGTCACCCGGCGCGTCGGATAACTCAGAATAAAGTTTGGCCACATCGTCCAAGTCAAGAATTTGTGGTCTAACTCGTTTTGCACCACGCGGCAATAAATCAATATCACGAGCGCTAAACCACAATATTCTGTAAAACGGGCAATCCCTGTGTGCTAGCGCGCTTAAAACATGTAATGTCAGGGCAGTCTTTCCGATTCCACCTCTTCCTTGTAATGTTACGATGAGGCGACGATCATCTTGTAGGTTTTTAGCAAGGGCATTCTCTATTTCTTGCCGCTCAACATAGTCTGCAAGAGCCAAAGGCATGTTAGAAAAAACATTTCCAATGATTTCTAAGCTTCTTCGCCCTTCAGTCTCACTTTTAACAAGGACTAAACCGGAATTTTTGTAACGTGCTGACTCAAGGTGTACGCGTTCACCGGTAGCGTACGAGAGCACTTCGTAGCCAGTCGGCTTTCTATTCCCATTAGGAAGATAAAAATCGCGGAGTTCTGGATCTGATTCAACGAGATTCAATCTAATAAAATCATCAACATAGATGTATACGCCGTTATCCAAACTAAACTCTCTAGAGGATTTTAGCGGTCGAAATGCATCGGCATTGGAGAATATCGGACTAACACGGTACTTCCCGGACAAACTTCTATAAAGGTATGCGGTTTCGACCGAGAAACATTGCAGGTTGGCAGCAATCAAATCGATTGAGGCACGGAGATCCTGGTAGCAAAGAGCCTTCTTATGTATTGTTAATGCACCATGCCCGCGCGTCTTGTTCCGAAACGCCACAAAATCTCTGAACCACGCTCGCAACGGAACTCTCTGATGACCCAACCGTTCTCCTTCGCCCAATGCAACCAACGCGTCTCGAAGGTATCTGGAAGCTTCGTGCTGCCAACTGCCACTTGCGCAATTCTGAGTGATTTCTCTTAGAATGGCCCGAAATCCCGGATAGACGTGTACTGAAGCCGGACCTATTGTCATTTGGTCAAGTGCGTCAGCCCATTCACCGATACTGTTGGCAGATACTAGCTGACGTTCAATTGTGTATCTGGTGCCCTCTTTGTCGTCAGCGAGACCAGCTACCACAAATGCTATCGCTAATTTGAATATGCATTCTCCATAAACTAAGCAATCATCGAAAGCAGAGGCATCGCTTTCATTTTGGGCTCCTTCGATCCGTTCTTGCAGGAGGCGAATGAACTTGTTCATGCTCATCATCTAGGGGCCAAACTCAACTCCAGAGGTACGCAGCCTGTGCCGTCGTTGCGGCGATGCAACCCTAGGTATCAGAGTGGTTTCTGGTTGTCATCGTCTCAGTTCCATCGCTTCCGATGCCTCCAGGTCGGTGCGCCTCTTTAGGGCACGGATGGCTTCGCCGTTTTGGCGGTCGGCGAGGGCGAGGTCGTGTTGGGATTGGAGGTTGAGCCAG
>CAZSPO010000416.1:0-3354 GCA_964608775.1 uncultured Chthoniobacterales bacterium
TGCGAAAGGAAGCTTTGGTTTTCCCAGAGTGATCAAGCGCCAGTGCATCGGAAGGGGGCAAGGGCGCAGATCGCTTGCGCCCGGTCGCGAAGAGCGATATAAAAAGGGGTGGCCTCGTGGAAAGCTTGGTTTTTGGCGTCGGACGCGAGAAGCCTTGGAGTAAGCCCTTGGCTTTAGTCGGCTTTCGCATGCGTTCCAAAACAAAAATCCCCACCGTAACCGTCGGTGATTTTTATGCCCGTCACGGGGAAGTGCTGGATTTGAAGCTCGCAGGGCCAGCCTTCGGGTTTGACCGAATCATCGAAGAGCCGACGATAAACCGACCCGGCCTCGCCCTTTCTGGATTTTTCGAATATTTTGCAGAAAAACGTATCCAAGTGATCGGGAGTGCGGAGATGTCGTATTTGAGAAGTCTGCCGCGAGCGTTGATGCGGGAGCGATTTCGACAGCTTTGTGAAAAACCGCTTCCTTGCCTGATTTTCGCCCGCGGGATGGCGATCCCAAAGTCTTTGCAGGAGGTTGCGGGCGAGGCTGGCATTTCGATTTTTCGCACATCGCTCATCACCATGAAATTTATCAACTCGGCGACCATCGTGTTGGAGGTCGATTTTTCCCCCAGCACCTTGGAGCACGGAAGCATGGTGGACATTTTGGGCACCGGCACCCTGGTCCGGGGGTCGAGTGGGGTGGGCAAAAGCGAGTGCGTGCTCGGGCTGATCGAGCGGGGTTACAGCCTGGTCGCCGACGACGTCACCCGGTTTCGGGCGATTGATGGCAAGGAACTGATTGGGACCGCCCCGGAAGTCACCCGTTACCACATGGAATTACGCGGTTTGGGGATCATCAATATCGCCACCATCTTCGGGATCGGAGCGATCCGAGAGGAAAAACGGCTCGATATTGCCGTGACACTCCGGGATTGGCAGGAACTTGAAGAAGTCGATAGAATCGGGTTGGAACAGGATTTCTACGAGATTCTCGGGGTGCCCGTTCCACACGTCACCATTCCCGTCCGCCCCGGGCGCGATCTGGCGCGACTGATCGAAGTGGCCGCCCTCGACCTCAAGCTCAAAAGCATGGGGCACAACAGCGCCCTCGCATTTAATCAGCGCTTGCTCAGCCGGATGCAGCATGGCGAAGGTTGACGGCGTCGCTTTTTCCCGTTCCAGTATCGCTTTTTCCATGTCCTCGAAAATTAACAAAGAGCTCACCGTTCAAAACAAGCTCGGGTTGCACGCCCGTCCGGCCGCCATGTTTGTGAAAGTGGCCAATCGCCATCGTTGCGAAATCTGGGTGGAAAAAGATGGCGAATCGGTGAATGGCAAATCGATCATGGGCCTCATGATGCTCGCCGCCGGGCAGGGCTCTGTCCTTCTCATATCCGCCGAGGGCGACGATGCCGATCAAGCGGTAAGAGCTATCGAAGAACTGCTCGCCAGCAAGTTCAACGAGGACTGACCTCCCACCCTATCGGCAAACAGAGTTGGCAAGCCTCGTAATCTGACGTATTGGCAAGGTCGCTTTCCCATTCATGAGCAGCTTTGCCGGACAGGAAAAAAGATTCCATGGCATCGCGGTGTCGCCCGGCATCGCGACCGGCAAGTTGTATCTGGTCCAACCCGAAACCGACGAGGTGCCCGAACACCCCATCGCGGCGGATCAAATCCCCGAGGAAATCAGTCGGCTCGAAAATGCCCTCCTGGAAACACGCGCCCAAATTCATGAAATGCAACAGCAAATCGCCGAGCGCATCGGGGCGGCTGATGCGGGCATTTTCGATGCCCACCTGCTCGTCGTCGAGGACCGCACTCTCATTGATGAAGTCATCCGTGCGTTGGAAGAAAAACGGGTGAATGTCGAGGCGGTCTTTAATTCCGTGGCCAACCGTTACGCCACCACCCTAAGCCAAATCGACGACCCCTATTTGCGGGAACGCGCCCTCGACATTCACGATGTCACCAAACGCGTGCTTCGGAACCTAACCGGACGGGCCGCCCGCGGGCTCGCCGACCTCCACGAGCCGCGCATCATTCTCGCCCATAACCTGACCCCCTCCGAAACCGCCCAGCTCGACCGTCAGGCCGCCCTCGGGTTCGCCACTGAAATCGGCAGCCGCACCTCCCATACCGCCATCATGGCGCGCTCCCTCAGCATTCCCGCCGTGGTCGGCTTTCACGAACTCCCCACGCAGATCGCTCCTGATACCAATGTGCTCCTCGACGGTATCAACGGCTATCTCATCTTTAATCCCACTGAACAAACCCTGTGGGAATACGGCCAGATGGAGTTCCGTCGGCACGCAGTTGAAACCGAACTCGAAAACCTGCGCGAAGCCGAATGCCGCACCAGCGACGGGCGTCATATCATTCTATCGGCCAATATCGAGCTGCCCGAGGATGTCACGCTGGTCCAAAAAAACGGCGCGGAAGGCATCGGTCTTTACCGGACCGAGTTCCTCTACCTCAACAAAACCGATCTGCCCGATGAAGAGGAGCAGACCGCCACCTATCGCGCGGTTGCCGACGCGGTCCATCCTCATCCAGCCATCATTCGCACACTCGACCTTGGCGGCGATAAATTTGTCAGTTCCCTCAACCTGCCCGAAGAACTCAATCCCTTCCTCGGGTGGCGGGCCATCCGCTTCTGTCTGGAGCACCCCGCCATTTTCAAAGCCCAACTCCGCGCCATCCTCCGCGCCAGCGCCGCTGGGAATGTCAAAATGATGTATCCCATGATCTCCGGCATCGAGGAGCTGCGCCGCGCCAACGCGCTGCTCGAAGAATGCCGCGTCGAACTCCGTTCCCAGGGTGTGCCCTTCGATGAAACACTCGACGTCGGCATGATGATTGAGGTGCCCAGCGCCGCGCTTGTCGCGGAATTGTTGGCCCGAGAAGTAGCTTTTTTCAGCATCGGCACTAACGATCTTATCCAATATACCATCGCCGTCGACCGGGTGAACGAGAAAATCGCCCATCTCTACGAACCGACCCACCCCGCGATTCTCCGCCTCATCAAGCAGGTGACCGACGCCGCTCACGCTGCGGGAATCTGGGTCGGCGTCTGCGGGGAAATGGCCGGTGAAATCGCCTTTGCCCCCCTCCTCATCGGCCTCGGCGTCGATGAACTCAGCGCCGGAGCGGCCCTCGTCCCCCGCATCAAACGCGCCGTTCAAACCCTCAAATACGCCGAATGCGTCAAACTCGCCGATACCGCCATGCATATCGAAACTGGGGCCGGAATCTTAGAGCTTTGCGAAGGCGTCGCCCAAGACCATTTCCCGGAACTCCTGAGCTGACCCCCCAGGGCCACTTCATCTGAATTTGACTTACTCCTCATAGCCCGGAATGTGATTCG
>CAZSPO010000417.1:0-3342 GCA_964608775.1 uncultured Chthoniobacterales bacterium
TAGCCGCCCCCGGCAAGAAACCGGTCGCCCCCCAGAGGAACCGTGAAAAGTTCGCGGGTGCGAATAGCCGATTCATCCCACCCGGGCAGCCGCACAGTCAGCACATCCCCGGCGGCCGGTCTCCAGACGAGGTCTGGATGTTTCCATGTCTCCGGGGCGTAACCATGGCACAGCACCACCGCAGAAAACAGCCTGCCGCCCCAGCGAATTCCCCTCCCTGTTTCAACCAACTCCTCCGCAGCCACGGTCTTCCTCAGTCGCGGAATGCCGAGATGATCCGGCAAAGTGGCGAGTGCTTCAAAATCGAGCCAGCCTCCCCCTTTTATCGTCAACTCCGCAACGCGATCCAGTCGCGAGGGTGTGGCAGACGCGATGAATGGCGTCACCCCCGCCTGGCTGCGACGCGCTTCCCATTCCGCCCACTCTCCGGCAGTTGAACATTCTCGAATGATGGGCATCGGAAAAAAAATGGGGCGTCCCAGTTCCCGCCCGATCTCGGCATACACTTCTCGGGCGATCGGCAGCAGGATCGACGCCCGATCTGCCACGGCCAGTCGTCGACCGGTGACCGGATTTAATAACCCACCCGCTGCTGCGGAGGCGCGTCCGGGTCGGGCGTCGTCGGCCAACCAGGGTGCCAAACCGTGACGCGCCAGCTCTCGAGCCATCAGGATACCGGCAATCCCTCCCCCGACCACCAAAGTGGGGAGAGGGAGGGCCGGAGACATGATGGGGAAGCTTAGCCCGAAAAAATCAGATGGTTGCACGCCATTTCGCACGACCATCGATCGCGACAAGGCTTCGCGGCTCGAATCGCGTGTAGACAAGAGGTTGTGCGAATCGGTCGGGCGACGTAAAGATACTCAATGCGTGCTTCCGATTCGTCTTATATAGGGCTGTTGATCCTGTTGGTTGGGACGGGACTATCGTTTCGCCCCGTGACAACCCTCGGCCAAGTGGATGACCAGGACCGAAGTTTTTTTACGGCGGCCGGCTCTTTCAGCACGGGCAGCGCCGACCCGGCCGGTTCTGGATTTCTTTACTGGAACAAAGTCAATTGGCCCTGGGCCGAGACCAACAGCACGATCATTTGGGCTGGCCCGTTTCTCGAGATGCAGCTCACCCGCACCGGGGTCATCACGCCGGATACTTCCGTCGGAGTCAATGTCGGCGGGCTCGGTTTCGTTGCGGGTCTCCCCTTGCAATACATTGATGGAATACCCCTGCGCAGCCAGGAAACGGATGGCACCCTTGTGTGGGGGCAGCTCTTTATGAATCATCTCGTTGGGGAATTCACGGAATACGAAATCCCCCTCAATCTCTACGCGGGCTATTCGGTGGGATACCAAGAATACAGCGCCGCTGATGGGTTGGAGCCGGGGTTCATCGTCCCGAGCGATCCGGTCCGGCAGATCGTGGAATTACGTGCGCAGCTGGGAGGGCGGCGTCCGGTGATTCGCAAACAGCAGGCGTTGGATCTGCATGTCCGATATCTCTACGGCCACAATAGCAACTGGGAACCATTCGGCCCGGTGCTGGCTCCCTACGAAGCCCATGCGAATTGGCAGATGTTAATCGGCTCGGCAGGAGCTTCGCTGCCAGTGGCCGAAGGGCATTACGTGGGAGCCTTCATTACCGGCATGCAAGGATGGGGGCTTGATCGATCCACCGCCTTCACCCTTGGCGGGTTTTTGCAACGGGGTCGGGAATCAACGCGAATTATCGGCTTTTACACGGGTGAGTTTATTGTCGACCAATTTGTGCTCGTCAATACTAGCTACCAATTTCCCCTGAGCGACTGGCAAAACCTAGCAGGGCATCTCTATCTCGACTACGCCTATCTGAACGAGGCCGTGGAGCCATCGGCCGGCTGGCGGAGTGCCCTGGGCCTCGGTTGTGGCATCAGCCTCGACCTGCCCTACAATACCGCGCTCTTGCTGGCCTACGGATACGGTGCGAATGCCGATCGAATCGGCGGCAGCGGTCGCCACGAGTTTGTCGTGCAAACCGAAATACTATTCTGGTGACCCGCGTCCAGTCGAGGCCAACCGGGTCTCTAGCCAGGCGATGAGTTCGTCGAGCACCCGGTCCCGATCCAGGTCGTGCAGCAGCAAATGATAACTCTCCGGATAAAACCGACTCACATTGAGCGGGCTGCCCAAGATTTGGGTGAATTGTTCAACCTGCTCCCTGCTGATAAAGAGGTCCTGCCCCCCATAAGCCGTGTATATTGGGGTTCGCACCTCGGGAGCCAAAATCCGGGACTGCTCAATGGCAGTGGTCAATCCTCCGACAAACCGCAGGGAGAGCGCTTCCAGCCGATGCGGAGCGGTCTCCAGTCTCCTTTGGTAACCGTCATCGCGCGTCATGCGAGGCGGTTCCTTCTGCCGGGCTGAATGGGAAGCGACCTGGGTGCGATACCCTGGTGCCAGGGTGGTGAGCGCACGGAAGAGCACTCGCTGCCACGGTTTGACTTCAAAACGTAAATCGACAACTGGTGATAATAGCACCATCCCACACACCGACGAAGGCTCCGCTGCGATCCGGGCGTGGCGGTGAACCAACAACATCCCCCCCATGCTCTCCCCCACCTCCACCAGGGGTAGACCCGGATGTCGGGAGGCCACAAACGCCGTGAAATCTTCCATATCATCCACCAATATTTGAAAATCCCGATGGTTCCCCCGCCGGTCCGGCCGCGGGTCATGCCCCTGCGACCGCAAATAAGGTGCGTAAATCGCCCAGCCCCGCGCCGCACACACTTCCGCAAGCGGAAGAAAATCGTCAGCCGCCCCACTCAAACCATGGAAAGCGATCACCACCGCCCGAACCCGGCCGTGCGCTGGCCAATGACGATACGCAAAACTCTCACCGTCCCGAGTATGATAGATAGGCGCAGATTGGGGATCATTCATGGAAAGAGCAGAGGAGGCTCCGGCTGCGGCGTAATTCACAAGACAGAATAAATTCACCCCGACGGCTAGCCAGCGGTTGCCCCATTGCATGAGGCGCAAAAATAACCAGCGTTCAACCGGAGTCCAGCCCAGAACCCCTTCTTCCATGGATCCTAGCAACAACGATGGCGAACCTTTTTTGGCCTAAATGCTGAGCCTCGAGTTTCGGAACCATGGCTTATTGCGCATTGGAACAGGGGGTTTTTAAGGGGAAAATATCTCACCGGTCAGATTCCCGCCGATTCGCGAGCTGCCAAAACGAAAAGTTCCTTTTTATGATTGGCCATCTGCCAAGGCCTGAGAGAGGATGTCCAAATGACAGATTCTTCTATGATTTCCCCTGTCACCCTGTTGAGTCCCCTTCGCCTGCGTTGCGAGTATGAGTGCA
>CAZSPO010000418.1:0-3314 GCA_964608775.1 uncultured Chthoniobacterales bacterium
GCAAATGTTGGTAGCTCCCCTGCATGGCATCCATTTGGATGGAGCGGCAAAGTTCGAGCGCTTCGCGCAAATCCATATCGACTTCCGGGGTGGCGGTGGCTCTGGCGGGGTCTTCCAGTTTTTCCAACATGGCTTGGAGGCGTTGATTCAGTTCGCGACTACCCGCCGCGATTTCTTGGAGCAAATACCCCGCATTTTTAGGGAGGGCTACGTCTTGCGGAACCATCGCGGCCTGGGAAGCAAGCCGTTGCGTTTCGCGCAGGGACAGCGAGAGTAGCGAGGTTGGCCGACGGGGGAGACGGTGGGTCGGGACAGACATACGAACGTATTGTCACGGTTGCGGTGGCTTGGCCAGTGCCAATTGCGTGACATCGCCCCCTTGACCTCGCTCGCCCTCTCTCGTTGGCTGCAATCTCTTCCGTCCCAACCCGGGTCGGTCAGCGTATCTCTCCACTAATATGCCTCGCCGCCGTCCGACCTGCTCCATTGCCCCCGCCGCCGCCCCGCTCCGAGCGATTGAAATCCGAGGAGCCCGTCAGAACAACCTCAAGGGCTTTGACCTCGACCTGCCGCTCGGCCAGCTCACGGTGGTCACCGGCCCGAGCGGTTCGGGCAAATCGAGTCTGGCGTTTGACATGCTCTATGCCGAAGGCCAGCGGCGTTACGTCGAGACGTTTAGTCCTTACACCCGGCAGTTTTTCGACCGCATGGACAAACCGCAGGTCGACAGCATTCACAACATCCCCCCGGCGATCGCGATCGGCCAGACGAACAACGTCAAGACCTCCCGCTCCACCGTTGGCACCATCACGGAAATCCATGATTATCTCAAGACCCTCCTTCCCCGGGTCGCGCGGGCGTTCTGTCCTTCGTGCCACCGGGAGGTGCGTCCCGAATCTTCCGGTCATATCACCCAGACCTTGCTGGCCGAGGCCGCCGGCCGGACGGGGCTGGTCATTTTCCCCATCGACCCCCCTGCAGCAGACCGGGCGGCTGAATTTTTCCCGTTCCTCGAACAGCAAGGTTACCTCCGCATCCTCGGCAACGATGGGCAATTGATTCGCACCGATTCGCCGCCTCCCGTCGGCCATTCATTTTCCGGCCAGGTCTGGGTGGTGCAAGATCGGGTGCGCCTAGCTCCCTCGGAACGGGCCCGCCTGAGTGAGTCGGTGGAGACCGCGTTGCGCACCGGGAAAGGGAAGGTCGCCTTTGTCGATCCGGAGACGGGGCAGCGTTGGGACTTTTCGAGTGGCTGGCATTGCGCAGCGTGCGACCGGCATTTGCGGGAACCGACGCCTGGGTTGTTCAGCTTCAATCATCCGCTGGGAGCTTGCCCGAAATGCCGTGGGTTTGGACGGGTCATCAGCCTGGATCTCGACCGGGCGCTGCCGGACAAACGGCTGAGCATCGCTCAGGGATTGGTGAAACCGTTCCAGAGCGGTCAGTCGCAGGAATGCCAGCGCGACTTGGTTCGATGCGCTCAAGCGGCTGACGTCGATCTTGACACCCCCTATTGCGAGCTCTCCCGGCATGACCAGGACTGGATTCTTTATGGGGAACGCCGGGGCGATCCTGAGACGGCTTGGGAAAGTCGGGAATGGTATGGGGTCAAGGGATTCTTCGATTGGCTCGAAACCAAGACTTACAAAATGCATGTGCGGGTCTTTCTCAGCCGATATCGCGCTTACATTCGCTGTGAAACATGCGACGGCGGACGGTATCAACCCGAGACGCTGCTCTTCCAATTCGGCCCCGGAGAGGGGCACACCCTCCCGTCCCTCAATCAACTCCCAGTCGACCGTCTCTTGCCGGTGCTTGAAGCCGTGGCCCTTCCCGATGGCGACCATGCCGGGCTCCTCCTGAAAACCGAAATCCTCAGCCGCCTCCGATACCTGGCCGCTGTGGGCCTCGGTTATCTCACCCTCGACCGGACGACCCGCACCCTCTCAGGCGGCGAGCTGGAACGGGTCAACCTCACCACCTGCCTCGGAGCCGCCCTGGTCAACACGCTCTTCGTGCTCGACGAACCGAGCGTCGGCCTTCACCCGCGTGACACCGGTCGGTTGATCGAAATCCTCCTCCGCCTGCGTGAAAAAGGAAATACCCTCGTCGTGGTGGAGCATGAGGAATCGGTCATTCGCGCCGCCGATCATTGCGTCGATATTGGCCCCGGCCGGGGGCAGGAGGGCGGCTCTCTCGTTTTCTCCGGGCCGCTCGACGGGCTCTTGACCGAGCCCCGCAGTCTCACCGGAGATTATCTCGCCGGACGTAAACGCATTCCCATTCCCAAAAAACGCCGGACGCCAACCGGCTGGTGCACGGTCCGCAATGCGCGCGAACACAATTTGCGCGGGATCGACGTCGATTTTCCCATCGGCGTCCTCTCGGTTGTGACCGGGGTCAGTGGTTCGGGCAAAAGCACCTTGGTGCATCGGGTGCTTTACGAAAACGCGATCCGGGCGCGGGGACTCTCAGGGGAAAATCCGCCGGGGCTCTGTGACGGTCTCGAGGGCTTCGAGCAGTTTGAGGAAATCGTGCTCGTCGATCAATCGGCACTCAGCCGGACCCCGCGCTCCACCCCGGCGGTTTATCTCGGGGTCTTCGACCGGATTCGGGAGTTGTTTGCGTCAGTCCCGGAAGCACGTGCTGAAGGGCTCACCGCCTCCGCTTTCTCCTTCAACTCCGGCGGCGGTCGCTGCGAGCGATGCAACGGGCTGGGGTTTGAGAAGATCGAGATGCAATTTCTCAGCGACCTTTTTGTCAGTTGTGCCGAGTGCGAGGGACGGCGGTATCAGCCATTTGTGCGACGCATTACCTGGCGCGACCGGTCGATTGACGGGGTCTTAGATATGACCGTGTCAGAAGCAGCCGCCTGGTTCGGCGACGAGGAAGCCGGGGTGAGCGGGCCCTTGCGAGTCCTCGAAGAGGTGGGGCTCGGGTATTTGCGACTGGGCCAGCCGCTCAACACACTTTCCGGCGGCGAATCCCAGCGGCTCAAGCTCGTCTCCCACCTGATTGCCTCCCTGCGCGGTCCCGGCCATCGGCTCTTTATTTTGGACGAACCAACCACCGGCCTCCACTTCGATGACGTGGCCCTGCTGTTGCGGGCCTTTGACCGGTTGGTGGAAGCCGGACACACCCTGCTGGTGGTCGAGCACAACTTGGAGATGATCAAGTCAGCCGATTACCTGATCGATCTCGGCCCCGAAGCCGGTGAAGCAGGCGGGGCGCTCGTCACCGTGGGCTCTCCTGAAGCGGTGGCCCGTTGCAAAGCCTCTCACACCGGTCGCTTCCTCCGTGCCATCCTCAGCGGC
>CAZSPO010000419.1:0-3307 GCA_964608775.1 uncultured Chthoniobacterales bacterium
AATCTCCCCCCCCCGGCTCGGATGCCAAAGAAGCCGAACCCGGAAACTGGGAGACCATCACAAGCCTTGCGACATACCTCGACTGCTGCGGGTGACGACGAGCTGCCGTCATGGACGGTTGCTCAAATCAGATCCTGACTGAGATTGGTTCAAATGGATCGCTTTTGTTTTCTTCGTGGGCGAGCAAAGCCGAACGGCCCTGCGTCCGGCGATGAGGGCCACTCCCTCTGGCGCTTCTGGCTGCAAGTTGAAGCGGCTTGTTTGTCTCATCAGCAATGAACCAAATCCTGATGGAACTTGCCGACAACTGCCCCGAAATCACAATATGGAGACATCGTCAGACCAATCGATTCCAACACGCTTATTTTAGGTCTAGGCATGGTGTGGAGCATCAAACGGCTCTTCACCAAGGGCTCCAGTGGACGCCAACGCTACAATAGTCACACCCCGGCAGCCTGCACCTGCGACGGCGTCCGAACTCGATTTGGAGGCTTTGATTCTGCGGTGTCAGCAAGAGCTCCCTAAAGAACCGGGTTGGCCACACAGCATAGCTCTCTCTGCTTTGGGCAAAGAATCGGGACTCAAAGGCAGTGAAATCCTCGATTTCCTGGTAAGCAACGGCATTCTGGAAAAACCGATCGATCCCAAGAAACCCTACGTGACCGTGGGGAAACACTTTGTAAAAATCAAACAAAGCGGAAAGGGAATGTATTTCCAAGTTCTTCCGCCCAAAGCTCGGAAATCCAAATAGCCCGGCAAGGCGTCTGATTAAGTGAACGCAAGCGCCATCTTTGATCATAAAAATGGCGGAGATCAAAAATATTTGGCGCACGCACGCCTCACGCAGCCATGGATTGGTATGACGAGCACGCTTCAAACCACCGCAGAATCCAAACAAATTCCCGCGCATCTCCGTCTGCGCATCGTTCCGGCTTCAGAATGTCCCGCTCGGGTGGAGTCCAGGGGGCATTATCAGTTTGATGATTCAATCAGTCCTCGGGAAACGTTCCGCTTCTATTTTGCGGAGAGCTCCGTGATTCTCCACGAGCGTCACCCTGTTGGAGACGGTGAGGCCTGCACTGTCGATAAAAATGATAAGGGGGAGCTGGACCTTACCGACTGGCAGAAGTTGGCCGCCGGAGAGAAAATCCCGGTGAAGCTGCCAACGAGCCCGGAGCATCCAGGCGGTTTGGGAACCGCTTCCCTGCATTGGATCGTGGGCGTGGGAAGCAGCCCATTGACCTCTCGTTTTCAATGTGTCTTGGGATTTGAACCCGCCAGTCCTGTGGCTCCAGGTATTTCATTTGCGGATTGGCTGGCGACGAGATTTCCAGGTTTTGCTATTTACGGATTCGACTCTCAAGCTGAAGCGCTCCGCCTGTTCTTCTACCATCGTTGGGTGGAGGAAACTCGTCCCGGTTCCTCCCATGCATCTCACCGGGAGATTCTTCATGAAGCTGCGATCGACAACCTTGAGCATCTGGTAGCGGCTGTGCTTGAGCAGGTCGGCGGGGTGGATGAGGGTCCCATTGAACGCATCACCGAGACCGCCCTCGGGATCGCCATGGACAACCACGGCGAATTCGGTGCCAGTGCCACCTTTACCGGCGGGTGCCACCGCAATTATCGTGACGACGATTTCTGTATGGCCGAGGATTCCGCCACCTGGCTCCCGCGGGCACAGCGAATCATCGAAATGCTCAAAGCAGGGGGGGCCGTGGATTACTTCCCGATCATCAAAGCCTGTGCGGAGGGGAATTTGGCCGAAGTTCGTCGTCTCTTGGCCGCCGGGTTTCCACCTAACTTCGCCGTTTACGGTTACTCCACCACGCTGTGTGAAGCGGCCGTGAGTGGGCATCTGGAGGTATGTCGTCTCCTCCTCGCCGCAGGAGCCGATCCCAACCTTCCCCGCCCGTTCGATTCCCATTTCGGGAGCGGCGGAATGATTTACCCGTTGCAGGCGGCGCGTGAGCATCTTCTCATTACCAAACTTTTGATCGAGGCTGGAGCCGATCCCGGCATCCGCAGCGATGATTGTGACCAGACCCCGATTGCGCTGCGCGGTGCCTTCACCTGTGAAGAGGGAGCAAAGCTCATTTTCCAAAAAGTTGCTTTCTCTTCCCTTCGTGATCGCACTGGGAAAAGCGGACTTCACTTGCTGAAATGCGAGGAACTGGAGTTTTGCCGTGAGTTCATCCCCGGCGACTTGATAGACCTGCCCGATCACACCGGCATGACGCCGCTTCTCTACGCAGTGGGGACGCAGGACCTTTGCAAAATCCGGTGGCTTCTGATTGCAGGCGCATCCGTTAACCAAGTCTCCATTTACAGTGGCGATTCCGAAGTAAATTGGAACTTCGTTTTTAAACTCGACCGACGTCTTCTTCCTTTGGCTTTGACGCCTCTTCAAATGGCATTGCTTAATGGGGATTACCCAGTTCTCTTGGAGCTGCTTTCAAGGGGAGCCATACCGACAGATACCATGATGGCTCTTCCATCCATGGACAGATTGGCTCCTGAAGATCTGCGGGAAGTTCGAGCAAAACTCACTTTTCATGAGACGGATCTTTTCACCCCTGAGACAATGCCGCTCGTGCAAGAGAGTCTGGAGACAAATAACACTTTCCTCACCCAAGGCATGTCATGGTCGGAGCTAATGCGCATTGCCCGCATCATTGATCAGGACCCGGACTTGATCACTGAATTTCATGAGGTGATGGAACCCAAAAGTGTGAAGGCGGTAGCCACAAGTATGAATGTGCCAGATTTGTGCTTGAAAACCTACCACCAGGGACGGCCTTTAACGGCGATTGGGTTTCTTGGATTGGCTCAAGACGCACTGTCGGCGGCCAGCTTGTCCACAGATGAATTCGAATCAGCCCTTCGGACTGGCGACAAAAAAGATCCTGACGCATGCCATCTAATGGAAGCGATTGATAAGGTGGAAGATTTAATCGATCTCGCGGTGCTGGAGATCAGCGGGGAAGCACCTCCAAAGCGAAATCTTTCTGCTGCCATCGAATCCGTGGCTTCCGGAGAATTTGACGGCGGTGCCGCCCGTGCCCGGCTCGCCGTTCAGACCACCGGCGAGGTGGAGTTTGATGATTTTCTGGATGCGCTTCGCGAGAATCTCAAGCCGGGCAGCACCATGGATTTCGGCAAACTGATCCAGGCTGCCCGCCGCACGCTCACCGAGCTCGACGCGGAGTGTGTAAGTCTGATGCGGAAGTTGTGAATGATTTCCCAACGTTCCGCTTCCCGCGCACTTAACACACCTGCATTTGAGAGCCCGAGTCGGGCTCTGCTC
>CAZSPO010000420.1:0-3304 GCA_964608775.1 uncultured Chthoniobacterales bacterium
AGCGCCAACGAAAGAAGCGGGGCCGCGTGTTGCCAAGAATTGATACTCAAGTTCATCAATGCGCCATTCCGTTTTAATGGGTTGTTGTTCCTACCGCCGGTGCGTCGAGCGGGGCCAGTCTGCCCCCGTCCAGAAACAACCGGCGGTCGCTTAACTGTTCGTGGGTGAAGGAATCATGCGAAATGAGGATCACGGCCGTGCCCCCTTCCCGAATTCGATGAATTAATCCGATGACCCTTGCCCGGGTGACTTCGTCCAGCGACGCGGTCGGTTCGTCGATCAGCAGCAGACGGGGCGGGCGGATCAAGGCCCGGGCCACATTCACCCGCTGCTGCTCCCCGCCGGAAAAGGTGGCGGGAAACGCGTTCCAAAGCTCGGTGGGGAGCGCCAACTCCTCAAAAAGAGCGGCCGCACGGCCCCGGGCCTCCTCGGCGTCAGTGCCATTGTAGACCAGGGGCTCGGCCACCACATCCAGAGCGGTCACCCGTGGGATCACTTGCAAAAACTGCGAGCAATAATTCATCTCATTCCGCCGGATCAAAATGACCTCATGATCGGTGGCCCGGGTTAAATCCACCCGACCGAATTGCCCGGATTCAAACCACATCTGGCCGGAAGAAGGCGCATAGGTGCGGTAAATGCACTTCATAAGGGAGGACTTCCCTGACCCGGACCGGCCAGTGAGGCCCAGGATTTCCGCCTCCTCCAGCGAAAAGGAAATATCTCCCAAAGCCGGAATAACCTTTTGATTCAGGATATGCAGGAGGAAAGTTTTGTTTAGGGAGTCGACGTCTAAAATCTTCATTGGGTTTTAAATGGTTGGGGGGCTGCGAACGGCCACCGGATGGTTTATAATAGGGAACTCACCAGAAGCTGGGTGTAGGCATGTTGGGGATCCTGTAAAATTTGATCGGTCAAGCCCGCTTCCACGATCCGGCCGTCTTTGAGCACGAGGGTCCGGTTGGTGAGCATGCGAATCACGGAGAGATCGTGTGAGACCACCACCATGGCGATGCCCAACTCGTGTTGAAGCTGGCGGATGATGTCCAGAACTTTGGCTTGCACCGATACATCCAGACCGGTGGTGACCTCATCAAGAAACAGTAGAGGCGGATTATTCGCCACGGCCTTCGATATCTGCACCCGTTGTTGCATCCCGCCGGAAAAGGTTTCGGGCAGGTTATCCATTCGGGAAACCGGAACCTCGGTGCGCTCCAGCAGGTTTGCCGCGCGCGCCCGGATTTTTCCCACGTGGAAAACGCCGGCCATTAACAGTTTCTCCGCGATATTGCCTCCGCAGGAGAATTTAAAATTCAACCCGTCGCGGGGATTCTGATACACCATCCCCATCAGGTGGTTGCGGAGGTGACGTTTTCGCTGGTTGGAGAGCGACAAAATATTGGTTTCGCCCTGATCCACCTCGCCGAAGTAGGCCTCGCCGGCGGTTGCCTCCAGTTCAAGATACAGGAGCTTTACCACCGTGCTTTTTCCCGAGCCACTTTCGCCCACCAACCCAAGAACCTCTCCGGGGAATAGCTCAAAATCGATCCCGGCGCAGGCGACCACCGCCCCGGTCTGCGGACAGATATTCGTGCCGTGATCCGGTCCGGTTTGCGCCGTCGTTTCCGGGCCGGGTTGTCCGTAGATCCGAGTCAGATTGCGGACCCGCAGCAGCGGGGCCGGAGCCGTGTATGCTTTTATCATGTCAGGTTTTCCTTTTATCGTGGTATGCAGTCAGGCGCCGAAAGGGGGTTTCTCCCGCTCGCACCTTGTCGAGGTAACTGCTGTCGTTAATCACAAAATTCCGTCGATCGGTGCTCTCCCAGATTTCATCCATAAAGGCGTGGTCCGCGCCGGATACCGCGCACCGCGCCTCCTCAAAATCTTCCACCTCGAACTTCACGTCTTCAAACTCCAGAGGCTCCACCCGCGTATAGGGCGGGACCGCGTGAATCCGTTTCTCTCTGCCCGCCGCGAAAAGATGCAGGGTCTCACTCATGGAGAGGCGGGGGACGTCCCAACGGGGAATCGGCGAGGGCGTCATAATGTAGCGTCCGTTGACCCGCACCGGATAGCCTGCTCCGCGCATGATCGCTCCAAACCGGACATAGGATTCATAAAGCGATACCCAGATTTTGGCATAATCGGCCTCGGCATGCATCTGCCGGGTGCGAGCCTCATAGCGCTCCACCCCGCGTAGAATTTCCGGCTGGGGGACTTGAAAGATGATGATCTGGTCTTTCCGGAGCGCTTCCTCCGGCAGACGGTGCCTACTCTGAATCAGGGTGGCCGCCGCGGTGTCAAAGGTCGTCTCGCACTGCGTCATTGATTGGATGAAATCGCGCAAGTTACACGCGTTCACGCTGGCGTCGCTTCCCTGGTCGATAACTTTCAGCACATCGTCTGGCCCGATCAGGGATAGCGTGCCATGGAGCCCTCCCGTGCCCCAACCTCGGGATATGGGCATTTCCGGAGAGGAATAGGGCACCTGATATCCAGGGATGGCCACCGCCTTGAGAATCTTGCGGCGAATTTCCTTTTTCGTGCCTTCGTCGATAAACGCGAAGTTGTAGCTGCGTTCAAATTTGCGGTCTTCTATCATGACAATTTTTGGGTCAAACGCCGGTCGGTTGAGGCGTTTGTTTTTTAAGATTTCGGCGCACATTATTGAGTCCCGATTGGAAGGTGACGTAGTGCGGGAGCTTGAGATGGTTGGTAAAACCATGGGCTTCAATGCCCTCGGAATGATACAGGACCCATTCCTGGAAATTGGGGGGGGCGTCGTCGGGCTCCCGCATGGCACGGTCGAGAATGGCCATGGATAAGGCCCGAGTGGATTGATCACCAAAAGTTAGGCCGTAACCCAACTTTAGCTCCGGGGTGCCGTCCGCCCCCGGGCGCTCCCGCAACGAAATCACCCGCGCCTCGGAGACGCGAATCCTGCCAATCACCCGACTCCGCCCCCGGCGATCCCGGACGCGGATTGGTGCCGGGCCGCACCGGAGTTCGCCGAGCAGGGGTTCGATGTCACCGAAACCGCGTAACGAGCTATAGGCATAAGCGGACAGGCCGCCGTTCTCTGCACGGGCCAGCATTTGCAGCACCGCCGAACGGGGGGCGGGGAACCGGATGGCCTCACGTGTGATGTCGGTGAGTGGGAGCCGGGCAACACCGGGATTCGGTTGGCGAAGCAGACCGGCTTTGACCAGGCGCGAAGTGATCGGAGGGATGACAAACCTCGCGCGCCGCTCGCTTCCATTTAACCGCCGGGTGTATTCGGCCAGGCGCTCACGATGCTCGTCCG
>CAZSPO010000421.1:0-3287 GCA_964608775.1 uncultured Chthoniobacterales bacterium
CTTGGGGCGGGAAAAACGACGGCCATCGGGCGGTTCGCCCACGCCCTCGACCAACAAGGGCTCAGGGTGGGACTGATCACCAACGACCAAGGGGCGGGTCTGGTCGATTCCGCGCTCGGACGTTCCCGGGCGTTTCCAGTGGAAGAAATCACCGGAGGCTGTTTCTGCTGCCGCTTTTCCTCGCTGCTGGAAGCGGCCCAGGCGCTGACGACCGCGACTTGCCCGGATGTTTTCCTGGCTGAACCGGTTGGCAGTTGCACGGATTTGGTGGCCACGGTCAGTTTGCCTCTTCAGCAGATCTACGGGGACGCATTTACGGTCGCCCCGCTCAGCGTGGTGCTCGATCCGGTGCGAGCCCGGCGGGTGCTCGGTCTTGAACCGGGCCGCAGCTTCTCGGCGAACGTGGCTTACATTTACCTGAAGCAACTCGAAGAAGCCGAGGCGTTGGTCCTCAACAAAACCGATCTGGTCTCGGCAGAAGCCATGGAGGAATTGGACGCCACCCTCGCCGCCCGCTTCCCAACAGCGCGACGATTCGCGGTCTCTGCCCGGGAGAACTGCGGGTTGGGCCCTTGGTTCGACTGGTTGCTCACCCAGACCATGCAGCCGGAAGGGGTGATAGAGGTCGATTACGCGCAATACGGCGAAGGGGAAGCGTTGCTCGGCTGGTTGAACGCCACCACGACCCTGGCCCATCCGGATGGGGACGAATTTGATGGCAACCACTTCCTCCTCGCCCTCGGCGAAGCCCTGGCGGAGGCCGTGCGGCGCGAGGGAATCGAAGTCGCCCATCTCAAAATGCTGCTCAGTCCGGTGGGCGATCCGATGGAGGTCGGCGCGGTCAATCTGGTGCGGAGCGATCATTCGGCGGAACTTTCCCACCGGCTCGTCGATCCATTGGAAGAAGGGGAACTCCTCCTCAACATGCGGGCCGAAGCCCCTCCCGAACTCCTCGACCACCTCACCCGCAGCGCCCTCGCGACGGTGGCCGAACGCTTTGGCCTGCTCTGCGAAGAGACGCATCGCGAACATTTCCGCCCCGGCCAACCGCTCCCCACCCATCGGGTTCCCCATTTATGATTCTCCAGCTCTCCAGCCGCATTCTCGCCACCACGGACCTTCGCCATCTGATGAAGTTCACCTGGAATTTCGGTATCAAAGGGGTCCGTTCGGTTCATCTTTTCAAGCAACGCCTGAAAAAGGGGATCTATTTCCCGCCGTTCCTTTACCTCTCCATTCTCAACAGCTGCAACCTCCGTTGCCAAGGGTGCTGGGTCGATGTGGACAAACCGGAGGTGAAAATTGATCTCGATGCGCTGCATCGCACGGTTCGGGATGCGCAGGCGCACGGCAACGCCTTTTTCGGTATCCTCGGCGGTGAACCGTTCCTCCATGATGGCCTGCTCGATTTCCTTGCCGAGCATCCCGATTGCTTTTTTCAAATTTTTACCAATGGCCAGTTGATCACGGAAAAAACCGCCCGCCGCCTCCGGGCCCTCGGCAACGCGACCCCACTCATCAGCATCGAAGGCACCGAAGCCATCAGCGACCAGCGTCGAGGCAAGCCGCAGGTGCTTTCCCGCACCCTCCGCGGGCTCGATCATTGTCTTGAAAATAAATTGCTCACCGGTGTGGCCACGAGCCTTTGTCAGACGAATATCGATGATCTGCTCCAGGAAAGCTGGCTCCGTTCTCTTATCAAACGCGGCGTCCATTACGCCTGGTTCCATAGCTATCGCCCAGTCGGCCCCCGCATTCATGCCGAACTCGCTCTCACCCGGGATCAAGCCCGGCGCGCCCGCCGGTTCGTGGTCGAGATGCGGGCCAAACTTCCCATCGGTATCATCGACGCCTACTACGATCATCAAGGCCGCGCGCTCTGCCCCATGGCGACCGGGATCAGCCATCACGTCGCTCCTAACGGAGCCATCGAGCCGTGCCCCATCATTCAGTTCGCCAAAGAGTCCATCCATGATGACCGCGGCGTTTTTGAAACGATCACCCGCTCGGCCTTCATTCGTGACTTCCGAGAAAGCGCCGCCGCTCACACCCGCGGATGTATCGTCCTGGAGCAACCCGAACTCGTCAAAGCCCTCGCCCAAAAGCACGGAGCCGTCGACACCACCATCCGGCAGACCGCCCTGGCCGAACTCGAAAGCATGCAGCCCCGCCCCAGTCAATATCAGCCCGACGACGAGATTCCCGAGAAACATTGGATGTATCGCTGGGGCAAAAAATTCTTCTTCAACGACTTCGGCGCCTACTCCCAACTCGACACCATGGGGCCACCCCCCGCCCCTTCGCCACCTGCCGCATCCGCCCATGTCTGAGCCCCGCACGCTTTATTGTCGTTGCGCTTACGCCCAGGTGATTCCCGAGGCGGTGAAGAATCGTCATCTCACCGCACTTTGCGAGTCCGGCCGCCCATTTGAAGCCGTGCCGGACTTGTGCGAAATGGCCGCCCGCCGCGATCCCCGCCTCCGGCAACTCGCCGCTGCCCCCGACGGCCTCCGCATTATCGCCTGCCACCCCCGTGCGGTCCGGGGTCTCTTTCAACAATCCGGTGCGCCCCTGCCCGATGGCACCGACATTGTCAATATGCGCGAATCCGCCTAACCTCCTCCCATGCCTGACGCCGCCGAAATTGCTGCCCTCCTCGATACCGGCCATGCCGTCACGGTCGATGCCGTCGGCTATCATCACGCCGAGCATACCGGGAACACCCCCAAATCAGCCGTTGCGCCCGCCGCCCCACCCGCCCGCTCATGGAAGCCGTGGTTTCCGGTGATCGATTACAGCCGGTGCACGAATTGCATGCAATGCCTCAGTTTCTGCCTCTTTGATGTCTACGGCGTCGATGCCAATGGCAAGATCGAGGTGCGCAACAATGAAAAATGCAAAACGAATTGCCCCGCCTGCTCTCGCGTCTGTCCCGAAGTCGCGATCATGTTCCCCAAATACGGCCATGGCCCGATCAATGGGGAACCGGTGCGCGACGAAGATCTCAAACGCGAGAAAATGAAGGTCGATATCTCCTCCCTCTTGGGCGGCGATATTTATGCGACCTTGCGCGACCGGTCAGCCGCTGCCAAATCCCGTTTCTCCATGGAACGGAGCCCAGATAAAGCCCTCGCCGAACGGAAGCGGTGCCTGGCCAAACTCCAAACCGAAGGTCTGATCCCCCCCGAAGTCCTCGCCGAAATCGATCTCTCCGACCTCCCTTCTCCCGAAGTCATCCAACGCAAAGCCCGCGAAGCCGCCGCTCGCCTCCAAGCCGTCCAGCCTCC
>CAZSPO010000422.1:0-1374 GCA_964608775.1 uncultured Chthoniobacterales bacterium
CAGGGCGCGAAGTTCAGGCGGGGGCGGATCCGTTGTCATGCGTAACCGCCTGAACGACAAAGCCCTGCGCGAAAAGATCAAGCAAACACGACTGGTTTTATGAAACAGTAGGGTTTAAATTACACTGCGGCTCGCCCCAAAAATTTACTCTTTTGAGAATGCTACGCGAACATGACGGGCGAGAAAGCACCGGAATCCTGGCCAAATCCCCGGCTTCCGCAGCCGTGGGGGCGAAGTCCGACAGGCTGCTAGGGTTAGGGAGGAGGTGAATGGAAGGGCTCACGTCAGGATTCGTGATCGTCCAACACCGCGCGCACCCCATCGAATTCCTTGAAAATCTCGCGCACAACCTCCCGTTTCCACGCCTCGTGTTGGCGGTGGTGAAGCCGGTAATAACAGGCGTAGCGAATGTTAGGAGAGAGATTGGGGGCGATGCCATGGAGAGTCAGATGGTGGACCAACATGGCATCACCAACCTGCCAGCGGACTTGTAGCGGCTCGCCATAGTCCAGCTTAGGAACTCGGCTTTGGAGGAGCTCTTGCAGTTCATGTGTCTGAAACCACTCGCCCAATTTGAGATGAGACCCCGGCCAGAGGCTGAGGTTTCCGGAGTATTCGCCGGGCAGATCGCTCAACGCGACTCCAACCAGTAGGGTGAAACTGACAATCGTGCCGGGTGGCACCCCGTTTTTGCCGTTGGGAATCCCATCAATATGCCCGCCGGGCGGTCGACGCTCCTGGCCAGGCGAGGGAAAGCGAAGGGCAATCTGGCCCTTTGACACCGGGTGCAAAGCCCCGGGAGCCGTGAGTTGTTCTGCCATTTCATAGATCGGACTGTCATCCACTAGCGATTTAATCATCGGGGTCGACCGAAGTTCCGGCGCGTAGCTTTGCTGGCCGTAAGTCTCTTCTTTGGCAGGGTCAAAGTGATGGCCTAGCCAATGGTTGATATGCATCCGAGCGGTCTCTACCCGGTGTGGGGGCACCACGCCGGGCAAATACAAAAATCCGTCGTGCGCAAAGCCCCGTTTTTGTTCAAGGGAAAGCGTCATGCAAGGTAGTGTATCGGAAATGGCGATACCGTGCACTCCGTTATTTGCCGCTCATGTTGGATCGTGCGGGAAGCTTTGCGCTGACCAAGCTGTATTCAAGGTGATACGGTGCGGGAGGTTTGAAGCCTCATTGGGATGAATGCTTGTGCGAAATGGCGTGACCGCTGGTGATTGCTCCGGGTTAAAGTCAGAGCCTCGATGGCGAAGACCTACACCCTCAAGCGCGGCCCTGAACGCCCCCTGCGGATTGATTACCAAGCGGAGTTGAATCCCCAACAGCATGCGGCGGCCACCGCCCCACCCGGGCCGGCCCTGGTGATTG
>CAZSPO010000422.1:1384-3278 GCA_964608775.1 uncultured Chthoniobacterales bacterium
CTGGGGCAGGCAGTGGCAAGACGCGCACCCTGACCTACCGGGTCGCTTATCTTTTGGAGACGGGCACAGCGCCCTGGGAAATCTTGCTGCTCACCTTCACGAACAAAGCGGCTCGCGAAATGCTCGAGCGCGTCGCGCTGGTCTCCCCGGAAGCCGACCGAAAAATCTGGGGCGGCACTTTTCATTCCATCGGCAATCGCATCCTACGTCAACACCCGGAAACGGCCGGTTATCGCCCCAATTTTTCCATCCTCGACCGGGAGGATCAGACCGATTTGATGAAGGCCGTTTTGGGTGCGTCAGGCATTGATACCAAGGAACGGCGGTTTCCCAAAGCCGAGGTGGTCTCCGATATCCTCAGCCTAGCGCTCAACACCGGACGGGGGATCGATGAGGTGTGCGCGATGAAATACCCTTACTTCGAGGAATTTTGCGAAGAGCTCGAAGGATTACGCGAAACTTACGAAGCGCGAAAACGCGCGATCAATAGTCTCGATTTTGACGATTTACTGGAGAAAACCTGTCGACTCCTGCGGGAGCATGAGGAGGTGGCGGCGGGGTATCGGCGAAAATTTAAAGTGCTCCTCGTCGATGAGTATCAGGACACCAACCGGTTGCAGTCGGAATTCATCGATCTTTTGGTGCACGAACACCAAAACGTCATGGTCGTGGGTGACGATGCGCAATCGATTTACTCTTGGCGGGGCGCTGATTTTCGCAACATCATTGAATTCCCCAAGCGTTATCCCGGGGCGGTGGTTTACAAGATTGAGCAGAATTACCGGAGCGTGCCCGAAGTGTTGGAGTTGGCCAACGCGGCGATCCGGGGGAATAGTCGGCAGTTTGAGAAAACGTTGACGGCCACCCGCCCCTCGCTCGCTTTGCGGCCGGCTTTGGTGGAGTTGCAGGATAGCAACGAACAAGCCGCATTTGTGGCGCAACGCATCCTAGAGCTGCAGGATGAGGGCGTTGATCTGCGGGATATTGCGGTGCTGTATCGGGCGCATTATCATTCGATGGAAATTCAAATGGAACTGACCCGTCATGGGATTCCCTTTGAAATTACCAGTGGCATCCGGTTTTTCGAACAGGCCCACGTGAAAGATGTCGCCGCCTTTCTCAAACTGGCGGCGAATCCCCGGGATGAAGTGGCCTTCAAACGGGTGGTGCGCCTGCTGCCCGGATTTGGCAACAAGACGGCCGACACCCTCTGGCGTTGGTTGACGGCGCAATTTGACGCCGATAGTTCCACTGATCTCGCCACGCTGCTCGGGGAAGCCAAAGTGCCGCCGCGCGGCCAGAAAATCTGGCAGCAATTAGTTTATACCCTCGCGGAAATCGCCCCGGCCGGCCAGCCGGACGCTCCGTCGAAGATGATCAAATCCGTGATGGAAGCTTTGTATGAAGATCATCTCAAGAGCGCGTTTACCAATTTCGCCGCACGCCGCGATGATCTTCAGGTGCTGATGAATTATGCGGGCGGCTATGATGACGTGCAGGAATTTCTCAGCCAACTCGCCCTGCAAACTTCGTTGGAATCAAGCGAACTGACCGGGCGGGAGGAACGGGATGAGGCGATCACCCTGAGCAGTGTGCATCAGGCCAAAGGGCTCGAGTGGCGGGCGGTCTTTGTGGTCTGGCTGACGGATGGGATGTTCCCCGGCTCACGGTCCTTGGACGACGAGGAGGCACTGGAAGAGGAGCGGCGACTCTTTTATGTGGCGGTGACCCGGGCAAAAGATCAGCTCTATTTGGCCCATCCGGTCTTGCGCTTGAATGCGGGATACGGCGATATGTTGCAACGTCCGTCGCGTTTTCTGGGGGAAGTGCCGGAGGCCCTTTACGAACGCTGGGACGTCCAATAGCAACGGAGATGCAACGGAGATGCAACGGA
>CAZSPO010000423.1:0-3276 GCA_964608775.1 uncultured Chthoniobacterales bacterium
CCGCGACCTCGCAACGCCGACCCGGCGGGGAAGCCCAACCGTGCCGGAACCCCGGCGGGCAAATCCAGAGCACCGGAGCGGGGGCGGCATTCCTTTCTCCCATCGCCCCGGTCATCTCGGCGGTTCCCCGTAGGATGGCCTGAAACTCCCACGCCAACCGCCGATAGGGAAGCACCGGGCGGGTATGATAATCGCGCCACCCCTCGCCCAAATAGAGAATCCGACTCATGAATGAGCGATATTGTCATGCAAACGAGCGGCTACGCCATTTAAATCATCGTTGGTTTCGCTAAGATGAGCGGTGATGACATCTTCTTCTCCCACACCTTCCTCCGACAAACCCAGGATAAAAATCGCTTACATCGGTGGGGGCAGCCGAAATTGGGCCCGCCATTTAATGCAAGATCTCGCTCTCTCCGGGTTGTTTGAAGGCGAAATCGCACTCTACGACCTCGATCATGCCGCTGCCCAACGGAATGCGGAGGTGGCCCGGCATTTATTCAGTCGTCCCGAGGCCCGCGGCCATTTCCGCGCCAAGGCCGTGAAGAAACTGACGGATTGCCTGCGAGGGGCTGATTTCGTGGTGCTGTCCATTGAACCCGGCCCAACCGAGGCACGTGAAGCGGATCTGGAAATTCCCCGCCGCTACGGGGTGATTCAGCCAGTCGGCGACAGCACCGGCCCAGGCGGCATCTTGCGGGGGCTGCGCGCGGTGCCGGTCTATGCCGAGTTTGGTCGCCAAATCATGGAGCATTGTCCGCAGGCGTGGGTGATCAATTATACGAATCCGATGACCCTTTGCACCCGGGCACTCCACGCGGCGGCTCCGGGCATTCGAGCCTTCGGCTGTTGCCATGAAGTGTTCGGCACCCAATATAAACTCTCTCAACTCGCGAAAGGATGGTTCGACGACCGGGCAATCGCGCGGCACGACATCGCGGTCGATGTGACCGGGGTCAACCATTTTACCTGGGTCACCGCTGCCCAATGGAAAGGAGAAGATTTGATGGGACGACTGGAGGAGCATGTCGCCGATCCAGAGCGATTCACCGATAAGACCCGCGAGGCGAAAGCGCAAAAGCGGCAAGAAAAGTATTTTGGGAGCGAAGGGTTGGTGGCCCTCGATCTGGCCCGCCGCTTTGGAGCCCTTGCGGCGGCGGGCGACCGGCATTTGGTGGAGTTTGTCCCGTGGTATGCGCGGGATGAGAAAACCCTTCACCGATGGGGGGTGGTTTGCACGCCTTACGCCTATCGGCTCGCCAAACGGGATGCGAAAGATTCTCCCCCGGAAAGCTTTGCCACCCGGGAACTAAAAGCGAGCGGCGAAGAAGGGGTCCGACAGATGGCCGCCCTCTGGGGTCTGGCCGATCTCATCACCAATGTGAATCTGCCGAATACCGGTCAAGCGCCCGATCTGCCCATGGGCGCGGTCGTGGAGACGAATGCGGCATTCCGCCACGGAACCCTCCCCCCGCTCGTGGCTCGGCCCATGCCATCAGGGGCGGCGCTGCTGGTGCAACATGTGGTCGCGGTGCAGGAGCTGACCTTGGAAGCCGCGTTTACCCGAGATCTCGCCCTGGCTGGCCAGGCGATGCAGACCGACCCACTCGTGACCCTTTCGCCCGATGCCACGGACCGGATGTTTGCCGAAATGACCCAAGCCATCGCCCCACTGCTCCGAGCGCTCGATTATCCTTTCTGACCGATCCGACCGATCTGACCGATCCGACGTTCGCCAGCGAAAGCTGGCGGAGCCGACGGGGCTCGAACCCGCAACCTCTGCCGTGACAGGGCAGCGCTCTAACCGATTGAGCTACGGCTCCAATTTGGAGGAAAAGTTAGCTAATCGCACGGGCGCATTCGAGCAACCCCTTTTTTGGGAAAAATGCAGCGCACTCAGGTCGGGCAAATCTGGGTCAGGTGGCGACCAAAGGCCTGCATCACCAGCAAATGGACCGGGGCTTGGGTGGATCGGTAAATCAACCACGGTAAACTCGGGCGATAGTTGAAAATCGCGGCCATCACATGCCGGTCACCTGGGGTTTCCCGAAATTCCAACCGCGCCGGAGCCCGATGGTCAGCGGCCACGGGTGGCCCAGCCAACACGCCGCCCGTGATGTAATACAGCGGGCGGTCCGGACTCGACCGTTCTTCTGCGTAAGAGAGCTCCAGTAACGGTTTCGGCCAGCCGACCAAGCGGAAGGCCAAATTCAAATGGGCATCCACCTCCACCACCAAGACAAACCGCAGCAGGGTCGGTAGCCAACGCGCATACTCGCGAGCCACCCAGCGGGCATCCCGACCAGCAGGCAACGGCAACCGCTGGATCGACACCACGTAACCGCCCGCCCGACTCCAGTTGTCGGTGCGAGCCAAGTGCGCCCGACTGGCTGCCCGCGATTCGTGCAACGCCTGTTCCTCCTTGAGCGCCACGGCAAGGGCCTCATCGAAGGAAAACGCCCGGTCCATGACCGATCTCAGCTCTGGCGCAGGTCGGGCGAGCATTTCATATCGGAGACTTTGCACGAGAGGTTTGATCAACTCCCGATGCGCCCCGGTAACCCATCGGATCCAGGCCACGGAAAGGCCAGCGGTCAAGAATGGCACCGTCCGGATCCAACGCGGACGACCGAACAACGCCCGGGCGGTCCGCTGCATCATTTCGATGTAAGTCATTCGGTCGGGCCCCCCAAGATCGAATGTTTTTCCGCCACAATCCTCTCGATCCAACACATATTGAATGGCCCGCACCACATCGCGCAAGGCCACCGGTTGCGTCAGCGAACGGGTCCAGCGCGGACAAAGCATAGCGGGCAGCCGTTCCACCAACCGGAGCATCATCCGGAACGACGAACCGCCCGCCCCGATGATCAAGCCGGCTCGGAGACAGGTGACTGGAATGCTGCGGGCGGCGAGCACTTTTTCGACCTCCAACCGGCTGGCAAGATGCCGGGAGAGTTCCGGACCTTCGGGCATGAGCCCGCCCAAATAAACAATTTGCCGGACCCCGACTCGGGCAGCCGCCCGGGCAAAATTATCAGCGAGAATCAAATCCATATCCTCGAACCTCGCCTGGGTGAGCCGGGCAGGAAGCATGGAATGCACGAGGTAAACCGCCAGAGTGGCCCCGGCGAGCGCCTGTTCGCTTTGCAACATGGAAAAAAGATCGCAAGCCCGCCATTCTACCCCTTCCTGCTCCGGGCGGGAGGAGCGACTCAAGGCGACGACCCGATAGCGGGTCCGCAACTCGGGGATCAGCGCTTGGCCGACAAACCC
>CAZSPO010000424.1:0-3273 GCA_964608775.1 uncultured Chthoniobacterales bacterium
CTCGCGGCGGGATCTGCGTGGGGCTCTTCGTGCTCCGCATGATGAGGGGGTTTTGTATCCCGGCACTTGCCGACCTGGGGGCGGGGAGGAGCCCGACCCAGAGCGAGAGCTGTGCTCGTGGCGTTTCCGGGTGCCCGACGGCCGAATGATTGCTTTTGAAGATGGTCGACTGGGTCGGGTGAACATGACGGCAGGGCGCGACTTCGGGGATTTTATCGTGTGGAGCAAGAAAGGGGGGCCCGCCTATCAGCTGGCGGTGGTGGCCGATGATCATGCGATGCAAATCGGGGAGGTGATCCGGGGAGAGGATCTCCTGGTTTCCACGGCGAGACAGTTGCTGCTCTATGAAGCCTTGGGCTGGGCTCCTCCGGCTTGGCAGCATTTGCCTTTGGTGCGGGATCCGCAGGGTCGCCGACTCTCAAAACGGGAACCGCGCTGGCAAATTCGAGAATTACGCATGGCGGGTTGGGACCCCGCCTGGATTCGCGATGCGTCGGTTGCCCAGGTGCTCAACCGGGCGGCAAGTGAGTTGCCAGGATAGCTTCTCTTGGCGCGGCCTTTCGCGGCCATTTCCGCCAGGCCAGCGCACTCGCTCCCAGCAAGGCAAGCCCGGCCATTAGCCACCCGAGTAGCGGTGGGCGTTCCTGCAGCGGAGTCAGCACTTTGAGCACGGGGGAGGGTCGCCCCGAACGTCCATCCCCCGTGATGGCCCGGACGCGGAATTGGTAAAATTGCCCGGGGGTCAGATCATGCAGGACGGTTTCCACCACGCGTCCTTTTTCTTGGAAATCCAAATTCTCTATCGGCCACCATGTCAATACGCTGCGGGTGCGGGAGAGCCTTTTCAAATAGAGGAGATCCACGGCGTAGCCGAATGGGCCTCCCTCGGGGGCGTTCCAGCTGAGGCGATAATCCCGACCGTTCGGGAGAAAAGAGCGTTGCACGATTTCCCGCACCGCAGGCAAGGCGGCATCAAACGCGATCGGCTCCTCCACCACGATGCCGGGAGCGGGTTCTCGCAGGTCAAAATCGGGAAAATCCACCGGCTCCAACTCGGCAGCGACCAAGGCGAGTGCACGTCTGTCGCGCGGGTGATCGGGTCGGGCAAAGCTGGGGGTGGCTTGGGCGATGGGGAGGGGCGACGGCGTGGAATGTGCTGTCGCCACCTCGCCGCGGAGCAGGAGCGGGGGGGGATCTTTCAACGGCCCTTCGACGTTGTGCAAGGAGAGCCGGGCGTCAAACCGGCCTTCCGATAGACGGGCAGGGTCGAGCCGCACGACGAACGTTCGGGAGTCTCCGGGATCCATCGCAATTCGTTCGGGGGGAAGCAGCAGGGCGGGAGATTCGCTCGTCAACCCAATCGCCCCCGATGAGCCGCCTGCATTGCGGATTTCGACCACAATTTCCTGCTCGGAGGACGGGTTGATCCGCCCCAGGTCGATCTGGGTTGCGGATTCCCATTCCCAACGGGCCGGCCCCGGATCGATCCGCACCTCAATCGGCAGCGACCAAGCCCCATGGCGAAGCGTGATCCGACCGGTGCCAGCTTGCCCTGGGGTAGCGGTATAACGAAACGGAACCCGATGTTCGCCCTCAGCCGGCACCGCGAGGCTGGCGGGGGCTTTCAAGTTTTCCGTGGTTTCAATTTCCACCTCGCGATCTTCGCCGCTGATATTCGCAATGAAAAGCGGCCCCCCCTCTGCTGTGGGATCTGCCGGGATCTCAATCGCACGTTTATCGACGGCGAAAGGATCCAAGGCCTCGCCGTGAAGCCGCATCATGGGGAGGTCTGAGCCCAGCACCCGAAAGTGGCCGAAATAAGTCTGTTGGGTGGTGGGTTCAAACAAAATTTGCACCACAACCGGTCGACCCGGCGTGAGGGTGAGCGCCGTTGGCCCCTCAATGCGCCAGGGAGGATCCGCTTCCAACTGAACCGAACGCCGCTGATTCGCGGTCAAGGTAACGGATTCCATCCAGACATCCCCGGCGAAATGCGGGCCGTAATCGAGAAAGTCCGGCAGCGGCTCGATCGGATCGGGCGGGCGCTTGACTACGATGCGCACCAGGCTGCTGGGCGAAACGGCTAGTGACCCTGTTCGACCCGCGTAACGAAAGGTGTCTTCAATAATCCCTCCTTTGTGGGTGTAACGGACCACCGCTCGGTTGCGGCTGACTTGTCGGACGGGCCCGAGCGTGCCGTGCGAAGGCGGGGTGCGAATCAAAAATTCAATGGGCTGATCTGTCCGGACGCTGCCGGTGAGCGGCACATCGACCGTTCCGCCTGCTTCCACTTCCACCGCAACAGGAAACACCTGCACGGTGGGCCCCGTCGGCAGGCTGATGTCGGCAGCCGATCCCGATGGCCATAACAGGGCGATCGCACCCAGGAGTAATGGGGGAATTCTTCGTAAGAAACGGCTCATCATGGCAATTAGCCGCGCAAAATTCGGCTCTTCCTCCCTCCATGGAGGCGGGCCTCACGTCAACCCCCCTGTTTCACAAAACCCGTCGTGTTTGCTCGATCTTTTCTCGCAAGGCTTTGTCGTTCAGGCGGTGACCTATGATAACGGATACACCCCCGCCTGAACTTCGCGCCCTGCCCAAAAATCTGCGGCGCAACCCCTTCCTGTTTTTATGAGACGCGGGTCAAGCTTGGATGCCGTGGGTGACCCGAACAGGACATTTGGCGTTTTGGCGGGATTTGCCGATTGAACCGGTGCGGGCTGCGGGACTATTTTTCATGATATGGCCGATTCTCTGCGGAGCCGCTTGTTTGTCCTGATCGTTGCGATCTGCTGGCCCTTCTTGCCTCCCGCTACCGCGGAGGATTTAAAATCGCCAAATACGCTCATTCAGAAGGCCGACCCGGCCCGGGTAGTGCCGCGGGTGTATGAACGCCTGACACCTCAAAACACCTCGATCCTGGTGAATCTCTCCCAACAACGCGCCTACCTCATGCTCGGAGACGAGGTGGCCTTGGAGACCCCCGTTTCCACTGGAAAAGCCAGTCATCCCACCCCCGTTGGCACTTTCACGATCACCCAGAAAATTGAGGACCATCGGTCGACCACTTACGGGAATTTCGTCGATGCTTCCGGCCGGGTGGTGAGAGCGGGGGTCAGCGCTAAAATCGACTCTGCTCCCAGCGGCACCCGTTTTGTCGGAGCCCCCATGAAGCATTGGATGCGGCTGACTGATTTTGGGGTGGGGTTGCACGCGGGCGATCTTCCCGGTTACCCGGCATCGCACAGCAGCATCCGATTGCCCGAAGAA
>CAZSPO010000425.1:0-3261 GCA_964608775.1 uncultured Chthoniobacterales bacterium
ATCAATCTGAAACTCCGCCCCGTGATCCACGCGAAGCTTGTTAAGGATGGCCTGGGGGCCTGTGGTCAGTATGTCAATGCCGGGGCTCACTTACTTATCGCCGCGGCGCTCTTTAAAAATATGGTAAAACTTTTCGGCCTTGTCGATGCCCGCAAAGCAGGCGACGGCCGCCGTAGCTCCGACCAGGACCGCAAACTCTACATCCAGGCCTGCGCCCAGTCCGCCGCCGATTCCAAGCACGCCGCCAAGCACGCCGCCGACGGTCTTCATCGGCTTCGAGGTAAAAATCTTTTTCAGAAACATAATCGGTATCATTTTTTGGGTTCGTAGTAGTGCCAAATGAGCTGGTGCGGTTTGTCCGGGTCGGTGTCCACGTGGATGAAATCCTCGCCAACACCAATCCGCGAAAAGCCCTCTTCAAGCAGCCCTTTCACGATCCGGTAGCGCTCATGAGAGTGCCCCGCCCGGATATCCACGGCCAGACCTTTTGTGTGGGTGCTGGTGCCGTCACGGCCTTTGGCTTTTTCGTGCGCGATTGTCCGATACGCGCTGGTAATGACATACGGCACGCCGGAAATAGCGCGGGCGCGGTCGAGCCGGCCAAGAAACCCCGGGTCCATATCCTCAATGGAACAGGCCGGGTTTGCCCTGGCAAAATCGCGGTCCGTAAAGTAGGTGTATCGGCTCATTTTTATCGGTTAAAGTCTGCCCGGGCAGGCTCATGACCTCTGCCCGGGACTTTCTTTTTCTCGGCCTGAACCGCCTGGCTGCACATGATTCTTCGCCGCCGGCCTCACGGGCCTATCTTTGTGGGTATTTTGTTAAAACCGGTCAAGCAGATCGTCAGTAAAAAGCTTGTCAGAAGCCTTCTTATTGGTGGCAATCTGCACGGAGGCCACATCGGGGGCCTCGGTAATTTTGATCACGCCCTTCTGAATCTTTTCCAGTTTTGCGAGGGCCCGCTTCTCCAGCGCCAGGATATTATCAGGCATGTTATCGCGCATTCGCCTCTGGTAGAGATTGTGAATTCTCAGGTCTACGCTAAGGCTTCGGATCATACCGGGGACCGGGTCAATTGGCACCTCGTACTGGGTTCGCAAAAAGGTGTCGATCAGTTCGTCAGCGTCGGCGCCGGCGCGGTCAATCCGCTCAAGCATGGCCTGGGCTTCGGCTTGATTCGGGTCTTGCGGGTCGCCGGCAGCTGCCTGAATTTCGGCAATGGTGGTAAAACCGGTCTGCTCATCATCCACAAGCTGGACAATCTGCAGCTCATCGCTGGCATGGGCAAGATCGGTGTTGGTTGAATAAGCCATGGTGGAAAATGTGATTAGGGTGAAAAAAAGCAGAAAGTTAAGGTGTTTCATGTCTCGTTTGTATAGGATTGAAAATATCCCCGGGCAGGGTTGGGGCCTGCCCGGGGTGGCGATGGGTGCTTATCAGGAGTCGTCCGAGAGTTCGGACAAGGCAAAATCTATCAGTGGCTCCTTATTTA
Source organism: uncultured Chthoniobacterales bacterium (assembly GCA_964608775.1). GTDB lineage: Bacteria > Verrucomicrobiota > Verrucomicrobiia > Chthoniobacterales > CAZSPO01 > CAZSPO01. The sequence continues at coordinate 1,493 of CAZSPO010000425.1, forward strand.
GCCCGGACCACTGTTCCGGGTCAATACCGGCGTCGGTGAGCAGCTGCTCGGTGTACGCCTTAGTCTGCGAGGCCAGGTAGTCCCGGCTCAGCTCCGGCCCGGCGGGCTCAGTCTCACCGGCCTCTCCGCCCCCGCTTAGCTTACCGTCGGCAAAAAGCGCCTGTCGCTCTGCTTCGGGCAATTTTGCCAGGTCGGAGGCTTTCACCACCTCCCCGGGGCGGTAAATAGTAGTGTTAATCCGGAGCGACTTTTGAGCCGTTATTTTGTTTGTAGCCATGATTGTCTCGTTTTGTTAAAATTAGCTGATTACGTTTTCGATGAAGTAGCCAAGGTCCGGCGCAAATACTTTCTCGTGCATATGGTCGGCTACTTTCACCCACTCTCCGCCGGTGGTTCCCGGCTTGAGGTCTTCCCAGTTACCGGCAAAACGCTGCTGAAACCGCGGGCTTCCGCCAAAGGTAATGCCACGCTGCGGGCCGGCGGTCGGGTCAATATGAATCAGTGAGATGTTGTTGCCCCATACGCGCTGCAGGTTTACATCCTGGCCTTTCTTCGCCAGGTTGATCCTGCTTTGGCCGACGATTACCTCGTCGAGCTCAAAAAGATCGGCCACGGCCTGCCGTGAAGCCATTCCGGATTGCGCTCCGGTGCCAACGACGGCCTCTACAATTTTCGGGTGGCGGCGCAGGTTGGTCCACGCGTTACTTCCAATCACCATCCGGTTCGGGCGGATGAGCGGCACCTCGAGGGCGTCACTGATCACCTGCAGCGGTTTGGAGTTGGCCGCATCATCGAACCGGTCGGTGCCGGTAAGCTCCTCCTGGTTGCCGGCCGGGTAGCTGGCCGTGTTGAACACCAGCTTGGCGGTTTTGTCCTCATGGTCGAGGTCAATCAGGTTGGTGAGCCACTCGGCGATCAGGCTTCGCGGGTCAACGGTCTCCAGGGCCTCGTCGATATCGGCCTGCGGAATGAAATCCATCAGCCCGCGGTCGTCGACCGTATCGGTGAGTTTGGTCCCCTCGAAATCAGGCTGGTTCGGCTCGGATTTGCGGCCGATCCGCGTCTCGGGGATGCTGAAGAGCTGCCCTTTCGGGTACTCGATATAGTTGTACTTCTTGGATGCTACCGGCATAAACGGCAGCACATTCGGCGCAATCAGAGAGGTATTCTGAAAAGCGATCACAACGCCGGTCAGGGTCTCATTAACGGGAAAAGGAATTTGTGTCTTAGGCATCAGTTTGTTGTTTTATGAGATTTTCAGTTGGGGTTAGCCCTGGATTTGTCCGGGTGAGACAAGCACGGGAATGATATCACCGTCCACGCCGGAGGCAAGCGCCCGGCCGATAACCGAGGCGTTATCACCGGCTGCCGGGGCGGCGGCAACGGCTTTACCCTCCGCCTCACTGGTCAGAAGGTCGCCGCGGGTAACAGCCCCGCCTGCGCGCACCTGGTGCACGTTGGAGTGGGCAATATCCACGCCGTCGCCGCTTACAACATCCGTCTGTCCGGAAATTCCGATCAGCGCGTCTGTGGCTGCGGCGCCTGGAACAACCGTTGAGTCGTCAGCGCCGAATTTTACGATCAGGTACCGGTCAATGTCGGCGCCTGCTACATAATTTTTAATGGGATTCGTATTCATTTTTCAGAGTGTTAGTTTTGGGGTTCGTTTTGTACGCGGTGCACGGCCTCCGAGAAGCTGATCACCGTTCCGGTTTCTTCTTGCAGTCTCTTTCGCAGCTTTCGGGCGGCAAATGCCAGCTCCTCGCTGC
>CAZSPO010000426.1:0-3250 GCA_964608775.1 uncultured Chthoniobacterales bacterium
TTTCAAGGATATCGGCCGCCAAGCCGGCGAGGAATTCCCATTGCGCCCGCTCCTCGGGCCTTGCTTCTGCCCGGGCGGCCCAGCGGGTTTCCAGCGCTTCCAACCCCCGATGCTCGCGGAAATAATCGACCACCCGGTCAAAGGCGGTCCCGGGCTCGGGGGAGGCACTGAGCATCGCCTCATAACGCGCGATGACCGGGGGGAGCTCGTCGGTTTCTTGACCCGACAGGGGGGCCAACCCGGCGAGCAGCCAGGCAACAAGAAAAATCTTAAGGCAGGCGATTGCGGGCATCACCCGACACCGTTAGCGCAGTCAGCCGAATCTCGCGAAGGCTTTCTCCATCCTCACCATTCATACCAAACGGCCGCTTCGATGCCCCCCCCGGCCCCGACGTTGTTGCCCCAGAGATGCAAGACCGGTCCGACTTGGAGCGCCCAATTTTCATTAATATGGTAAAGGCCGGACATCCGCAATTTTACCAGTTGGAAATCGAGGTTTAGCAGGACATTCTCCCGGTTGAACTGTCGTTTCCCATTCCCCAGCCCGTGGATCCCTTCCGCTTGAAAGAGCAGATCCCATTGATCATTTAAAATCACCCCGAGCGTGGCATACCAACGGAGTTCATCCGATGGATTGCCTGTTCGCACCCGGTAACCGAGCCCCATTTCCCAAAAGCCATTAACCCCGAACCACTCGTATTCATTTCCGATGTAGTAAGTGAAATCGTAATCAAATTGGTTGTTACTGAGAGCGGGACGCCCATCCGCACTACTGGTGGGGATCCCGACGAGGGCTTGGAAAGACATCGCGGGCATGTCAAAAAACTGATAGCGAACCCCGACTTCTTGGTAAGGAAAGCCGGTGTTAACATTGCGAACAAAATCATTCTCAAAAACGAGGTGGTTAAAAAAGAAGTTCCCGATTAAAGACAAACGATCGAGCACGCCATATTCCACGTATAAATTCAGTTCATACTTAAAAAAATGCCCATCGTTTGTGAAATCCACCCGATTGCCCCGCAAATCAAACGAATCGCCGGTGTTGTAAAACCGGAAGTTCATGATCGCGAGACCGTTCCCTTTTGGCTGCGCCCAGGCTCCAGCCTGAGCCGGAGTTGCGGCAAACCCCAGGGTTGCAACGAGAAGGGCAAGCGCACAACATGTCATCAGGCTTTTTCGAAGAAAACCTGGAGAAAAGAAGGCGTGGGACCCATTCGGCATCGATCGCTTAGTATCGTGAGTCGAGCTGATTGCAAACAAAAATTTGTTGCGTTGCCGCCCCAAATCTTCATGGTGGAAGCCGAAATGGCTCGCTGGATTAGTTGAGTTGGAAACTATTGAGCCACTACTATTTATGACGAAATCACCCATCGCGTTCGATCCATCGCACCGAGCCGCCGGCTTTCAGGGTGAGCGGATCGAGCAGTGGTTGCGGTCAAATTCCTTTTGTCTGGGGTTTTCCGACAGCAGCACGCGGGCACTCATGAGTGGAGGCCACTGCTCGCGCCACGCAGCGGGTCAGATTATTTTTGAACAAAATGATCCCGCCGATTCGATGTTTCTCATCTTCGAAGGGGAGGTCACGCTTTCTGCCCAAAATTTGGAAGGTCGCGAGGAACGGACGTTGGCCGTCCTTGAGGCCGGGCAGTTTTTTGGGGAAACCGCCGTGCTGGATAAAGCGGGGCGGACCGCCCGGGCCATCGCGGCCACGCCTTGCATTTTGATGCAGGTTGATTCGGCCCTCTTTTACCGGCTCCTCGACGCGGAAACCCGAGCGCTCGCCCGGAATTTGCTCTTTCAAGCAAACGCCAATCTCCGGAAGGCCAACGAAAAAGTCGTGGGCGAAGTCGTTGATTCCGAACGTCGGCAGATCTTTCGGTCGGTGGTGCAATGGCTGTTGGAAAGCAAGCAGGACGCCCTCACCGGCATGCGGTTGAACGCCGACATGCTCGCCCACTCCGCAATTCAAGAGGATTTGCGCCAGGTGGCGGGTCACATGGTGACTCAGGTCGAGGAGTTTATCGATGTGTTCAGCGCGATGCACGAATATGCCACCGGCAGCCCGCACCCCCTGCACGCGGTCGAATTGGATGTGCGGACGATCTTCTTAGAAGAAGAAAAACGGCTTCAGGAAATGACGCGGCCTCGTCAAGTCCACCTCGATGCCTACGCGGAACGTGTCGAGGTCTATTTGGATGAACGATTAATCCGGCAGATTATTCGTTCACTGTTTAAAGGGGTGGTGCCCCTCGCTGAGCCCCGAAGTCTGATGGAATTTCGTATCGGACGGTTGGGCGGTGCGCTGGAGTTCCGCATGGCTTACGACCACCTCGGCATTACCGAGTTTCAAGCCCTCAGATTATTTGAACCGTTCGTCTCCGACGGCCACGGTGGTCGAACGGGGATCGATCTCGCCCTGGTCCGCACGTGGAGCGCGAAGTTGGGGGGCAAAGCGCTGCTCCAACAAAAAGCCGGAGACCGCGTGACGCTGGCGGTTGTCCTGCCATTGCGTTCCGCGACGTAATGCCTCACCCTTGCCCCCCGCAATGAGCTCCACCACAGCCGCCCACGCTTCCCAGAGTATTCGTCTGCTCGTCGTCGATGATGAACCGGCGGTCTGTCAAATTCTTCGGTCGTTGCTCGAAAAGCGGGGGTATCACGTCACCGTGGCAAACAGCGTCACTCAGGCATTGGAAATTCTGGAGACGGAACACTTTAATGCCTGGATTTTTGATTGGAAACTACTCGACGGCAATGGGCTCGACCTCGCCCGGCAATTGCGCGATCGGGGGGATGAAACCCCCATTGTCTTCGTCACTGGCTTTGCCAACACGGATATGGCCCTAAACGCGGCCGCTGTCGGTATTAAAGACATTCTGAGTAAACCATTTAGCTCAACCGAACTTTATGCGACGGTCGAGCGGGCTCTCGGGAATCAGGCTCCCGGGCCTTCGCAGACCCGGTCGGTTGCCGACGATTTGTTGCGCTCGTCTCCCGTGGAATCTTCCACCAGCCCCCGAACGAAGGGAAACGGGTTGCCCTTGCTCGTGCTCTATTTTTTGGCCGCCTTGCTGCTGGCGATCGGGGTGATCGTTACCATGCTCGTTATGAATTCATGAAATCTTTCTTACCCGCCTCGCGACGTCTTACGCTCTTCCTCCTTGCGACTTTGGCTTTCTCCCTGGCTTTCCCCGCCTCCCGAGTGGCGGCAGTGGAAGCGAGTTGGACGATCAACCTCGAAGATCTCGGC
>CAZSPO010000427.1:0-3229 GCA_964608775.1 uncultured Chthoniobacterales bacterium
GCGACCGGCTCAACAGGCGGGGGGGACGCCGGTGCAGCCGTTTCCGCTAAAGCCGCTCCGAAGGGGATCGCGCTACCGGCGGCCGCGACGGTTTTGAGGAAGGTGCGACGTCTCACTTTATTACCCTATGTCCGTCGGACTCATCGCCCCAAGCGCCTTCCCATCCTTCTTTCGCATTCCCTCCGTTTGCGGTTGCCAACCCCTTCCTCCCGCCGTTACCCAAAAGTCCGCAAACCCGACGAGCCCATGTTCCAGACGTTTCTCCTCTGCTTGACCGCTGCCCTGATCGGTTCGATCCCAAACGGATACTTAATTGGGCGGAGTCGCGGGATTGATATTCGGACTCAGGGCAGTTGCAACATCGGGGCGACCAATGTCTTGCGGGTGCTGGGGAAACCGGCCGGGATTCTCTGTTTTCTCCTCGACGCCCTGAAAGGCTGGCTGGCGGTGGCCGTGGCGATCTGGATCGGGGCGGGCTCTCTCGCCCCCGACCTAGCCGGCATCTTGGGGGCGATTTTCGGTATTATAGGTCATAATTACACCCCGTGGCTCGGGTTCAAAGGGGGCAAAGGGATCGCCACCTCGGCCGGTGCGCTCATTGCCCTGGTGCCTTGGATTACCCTCGTGATTTTGCTCGTCTGGATCGTGGTCTTTTTTACCACCCGCTATGTTTCGCTCGCTTCCATCGCCGCCTCCATCAGTCTGCCCTTGGCTTGTTTCGTGCAGAAATGGTTTCTCACCGGTATGACCTGGCCGATGACCCTTTTCGCCACGGTCGCAGGGGGTCTGGCAGTCTGGCGGCATAAGAGCAACATCCGGCGGCTCCTTGACGGGACGGAAAACCGCTTCACTAAAAGGAAATCCACCGATGGCTGACCGAATTTTTGTGGCGGGAGCGGGCAGTTGGGGCACCGCCCTGGCGTTGCACCTCGATCGGATCGGGCATTCCGTTCTCCTTTGGACCCGCGACTCCGAACAAGCCGACCGCATCCGATCCACCCGCCGGAACCCTGGGTATTTGCCTGGGATCATTCTCCCGGAATCGATCGCCGTGGAAACCGAAACGTCTGCCGCTGCCAACTGCGGGCTGGTGCTGGTCGCGGTGCCGAGTCGCGGGGTTTTGGAAATGGCCGACCGCCTCAAGCAAGTTGGGCTTCGTCTCGGATGTCCGGTGGTGTCGTGCGTAAAAGGATTGGAATACAATACGGGACGGCGGATGTCCGAAATTCTCTCTTCCGCGCTGCCCGCCCAACCTGTCGCGGTCCTGAGCGGGCCGAGTCATGCGGAAGAAGTGGCCTTGGATAAACCGACCGCCGTGGTTCTCGGCGCGGCTGACCCGGCATTGGCCGGGCGGTTGCGGGAGGATCTGGCGGGCGGTCATCTCCGGATTTACAGCAGCCATGACACGGCGGGGATTGAGTTGGGTGGAGCATTGAAGAATGTGTTTGCGATTGCCGCCGGAGTCGGGGACGGGCTCGGGTTGGGCGACAACAGCAAGGCGGCGCTGGTCACGCGGTCGCTCGCGGAGATGATCCGGATCGGCACGGCGCTCGGAGGAGAACGCGAGACATTTCAAGGGCTCAGCGGGGTGGGGGATTTGATGGTGACCTGTTTCAGCCAGCACAGTCGCAACCGGCGACTGGGTGAGCTCTTGGGTCGCGGCACGCCGCTTGAGGAGGCGGAAGCCATCCTTGGCCAGGTCGCGGAGGGGGTGCCAGCGACGGAAAGCACCCTTCCGCTGGTGGACGCCCGGCAACTCCGCGCCCCCATCACCCGGGTGGTGCATCAGATTTTGTTTGAATCTTTGCCGGCTGCTGAAGCGCTCCGGGCCTTGATGGAGCGGGATCTTCGGCAGGAATTGGAGTGACGCGGCCCGTTTTTATCTGGAAAAGTCCGGGGTTGGCGCAAAGTGAAACAGGATTCAGATAATCGACCGTTGCTGGGCATCGGCGTGGTGGAGAAAGTCTCCTTATGGTTTCCCCGTCCCTTTCCTCCGAACGCCTCGCGCTGATCCGTCGGGGTGTGGTCATTCCCGCGACCCCGCTCGCCTTGGACTCCCGGCGGCAGTTCGATGAAAGGCGTCAACGCGCCCTGATGCGTTATTACATCGACGCCGGGGTCGGCGGAGTGGCGGTTGGCATGCACTTTACCCAGTTCGAAATCCGCTTGCCCGGTGTCGATCTCTTTGAGCCCGTTCTGCGGTCGTGCGCGGAGGAAATCGATGCGTGGTCGGGCGCTTCCGGACGGACGGTGGTCAAAATCGCCGGGCTGAATGGTCGGACCCACGAGGCCTTGCGTCAGGCGGAAATCGCACGCGAATTGGGTTATGATTGCGCGATTGTTTCGATGGCTGCGTTTGGTCAGGCGCTCGACCAGGAGATGTTGCACCACATGCGGGAACTGGGGAAGGTGATGCCGCTCTTCGGTTTTTACCTGTTGACCGGGGTCGGCGGCATTCATCTTTCCTACCGATTTTGGCGGGAGCTGGCGGAGATGGAGTCGGTGGTTGGGATTAAGATCGCGCCGTTTGATCGATACGGCACCGTCGATGTGATGCGGGCCGTCGCGGAAAGCAGTCGGCATGAAGCGATCACTCTATACACCGGCAACGACGACAGCATTGTGCCGGATTTGATCACCCCATTTCGGTTCGGCGAACGGACCGTGCGAATCCGGGGTGGACTCTTGGGGCAATGGGCCTGCTGGACCCGGCGAGCCGTGGAATTGCTAGATCGGTTGCAACGGGTGGTAGCGGGGGAAGAGGCGGTGACCCCGGAACTGCTCAGCCTGGGGGTGGAAATCACCGATGCGAACGCCGCTTTGTTTGATCCGGCCCATGGATTTGCGGGCAGCATTCCTGGGGTGAACGAAATTCTCCGACGCCAGGGTTTGCTGGAAGGCATTTGGACGTTGAAACCCGATGAAGTTCTCTCCCCAGGACAGGCCGAGGAAATCGACCGCGTCTGCCGGGCTTACCCGCATCTCACGGACGATGATTTTGTTGCTGAACACCGCGACCGTTGGCTCGCCGTTTAACCTTTCCCCACCCTCCTCCTTCCCTCCATCCATGACCCCTCCTCTTGATCCAACCCGCCTGCCTGCCACCTTCGCTGATGAAGCGGAGTTAGAAGATTTTCTCTCCACGCCTACCGCCGGGTTGATGGACGATTTTGCTCGGTTGGAAGGCGATATCGCGGTGCTCGGTGTCGCGGGCAAAGTCGGGCCCACG
>CAZSPO010000428.1:0-3217 GCA_964608775.1 uncultured Chthoniobacterales bacterium
GATGGACCGGGATTGGGAGGCATTGGCCGTTGCCGAGACGCGGCCCCGTCCGTTTGGCGACCGGGTGCGGTTGGTGCATGCCAATTTTCGGGATGTGGAGGATGTCTTGGATCAGGTGGGAGTGTCCCGGATTGACGGGGCATTGTTGGACCTCGGGATATCCTCGATGCAGGTGGACGAGGCGGAGCGGGGGTTTAGCTTTCGCCGCGACGGTCCCCTCGATATGCGGATGGATGGGGGGCATGGTTTGACTGCGGCGGATTTGGTGAATGAAGAGCCGGAGTCGGAGTTGGAACGACTCTTCCGGGAGTTCGGCGAGGAACCGCAAGCGAGGCGGGCGGCCCGGTTGATCGTGGAACGCCGAGGACGCGAGCGGTTTGAGTCCACGCTCGATTTGGCGGCTGTATTGGAGGCGGGTTTGGGCCGGACATCGGGTCGCCATCCGGGCACGCGCTGTTTTCAGGCGTTGCGGATTGCGGTGAACGACGAGTTGGGAGCGGTGCGGGAAGCCCTCCCCGCGTTTACCCGGCGTTTGAAGAAGGGCGGACGATTTGCCGTCATTACTTTTCACTCTTTGGAAGATCGGATCGTGAAACAATTTTTTCGACAACATAGCACCCGCGAGTTGGACCGCCCGGAGTGGCCGGAGCCGAGACCGAACCCGGCTTATTGCTTCGAGCGAATCATCACCGGGGCCCAACCGCCTTCCGACGCCGAGACCGCTGCGAATCCGAGGGCCCGCAGCGCCAAACTACGAGCCGTCCGCAAAGTCACGCCTGCTGACCCCGCCCTTTCACCCTTATGAGAACGACCCATACCAACCCACTCGAAATCGGCAGCATCCTCCGCATGTTAGTGATTGCGGCCATCGTGGGGGCGGTTGCCCTCTCGTATGTCTGGATGAAGCACCAGATGCATGCCTTGGGCGACCATCAGAAAGGCCTCGAACATAAACTCGAAGACCTGCGCACTCGCAACCAAGTGGCAGCAGCGCAGATTGCAGAGCTCACCTCTTCAGCCCATCTCGAACGTCAATTGGAAATGGGACACCTCGGTCTGGTGCCGATCGCCGACCAACAAATCGTCCGCATCCAACACGAAGGCGAGCTGCCGATCATCCCGGATCCCGCCGGGAGCCTGCTGCCGGTGGTCAATCAGGTCGCCACGCAGTAAGCTCGCTCCGCTCCCTTCCACCTCGCATGAAGCGCCGTCTCCAACTCCGAACCTTCAGCCTTGTCGCGCTGGTTACCCTCGTTTTTACGGGGTTCTCCTGGCGGCTGATCCATGTCCAGGTGGTGGAGCATCACGATTTCGTGGAAAAAGCGGCGTCGCATCATCTTCGAAAAGAAACCATCCACGCCCGCCGGGGGAACATCCGCGATGCCCGCGGCGAGGTGCTCGCCCAGAACCTCCCGGTTCGCACGGTCGTGGCCGACGGGTTTCTCATCGCAGACGGCGGGAAGCTGGACCGGACCACCGAGGTATTGGCCGCGCATCTCGGGTTTGACCCGGCGGAACTGCGGCAAAAAATAGACACGACCCGCCGGTATATCGTCCTCCAACGGGAAACCCCGGAAGCGGATGCGAACGCCTTGCGGGCTGTTCTGCAGAAGGAAGATTTGCGCGGGATCCGTTTTGAGACTGACAGCGTGCGGCTGTACCCCAACGGATCGATCCTCTGTCATGTCGTTGGATTCTTAAATTTTGAGCGTCAGGGGGTCCTCGGTGTCGAACGGGCGTTAAACGATTATCTGGACGGACGCGATGGCTATCGTTGGGTGGAAAAAGACCGCACGGGCCGCGAACTCGTCCCTTACCGCGGGCTTGAAAAAGCGGCGGAGAACGGGCTCGACGTCCATCTGACGATCGACATGGGTTTGCAGATGATCGTGGAAAAGGAAATCAGCGCGGTGATGGAGAAATTCCAACCGCGGAGTGTGACCATCCTGCTGGCGGATGTTGAAACGGGCGAGATTTTAGCAATGGCCAACCGCCCGGATTTTGATCCGAACGAACCGGGGGAAGCGAGCGACGACAGCACAAAGAACCGGGCGATTCTCGACATGGTAGAACCGGGTTCCACGTTTAAAATCGTTGTCACATCAGCCGCACTTAATGAGGCGGTGGTTCGTCCGGAGAGCCTTGTATTTTGCGAGAACGGTCGCTTTTTGCACGCCGGCCATTACCTCAAGGACCATCGTCCCTACGGCTCGCTGAGTGTGATCGATGTGTTGGTCAAATCGAGCAACATCGGTTCCGCCAAGCTCGCCATGATGATGGGGGAGACTCGTTACTATGAATATATTCGGCGGTTCGGATTCGGCGAGCGAACCGGGATTGAGCTCCCGGGCGAGATCGGGGGAATGGTACATCCGCCGAGTAAATGGGATAAACTTTCCATCACGCGCATCCCGATGGGCCACGCCATCACCGCCACCCCGCTCCAGCTGGTGATGGCGATGGGAGCGGTGGCAAATGGCGGCGAGCTGATGTTACCCCGCACGGTCAAACGAATGACAAAAGGGGATGGTCAAGTGGTGTTAGAGACCCATCCAGCGGTGATCCGCCGGGTGATCGGGGAGGAAACTGCGGCCATTGTCCGGCATGCCCTGGAGGAGGTCACCGGGCCAGAGGGCACCGCGCCAGCGGCTTCTGTCGAAGGTTACCGGGTGGCAGGGAAGACGGGCACCGCGCAACGGGTTTCGCCGAACGGCGGGTATGAACCTGGCAAATATGTTGTCTCTTTCCTCGGTTATGCGCCGGCAGAAGCGCCGCGGGTGGCCTGCATCGTGATCGTGGATGACGCGACCACCGGCGAAGAGTCAAACTATGGTGGCACCGTGGCCGCCCCGGTCTTTTCGCGGGTGATAGGCCAGGCCTTGCGCTATTTGGACGTGCCGCAGAGCGAGGAGACCACCTTGATGGGGGCGGTGGCGGCAAGGGAAGGGAGCGGCCAATGATCCCATTAGCTCAAATGCTAAAGCGGCTATCGACACCGCCTTTGGAAGTCTGGGGCGATGATCAGACGGGGATCGCCTCCCTTGAATATGATTCTCGACGGGTGGGAGCCGGAGCCCTGTTTGCTGCCCTGCGCGGAGAGGCCGCAGATGGACACGCTTACATCGATGACTGCGTGGCCAGGGGAGCCTCCGCGATTCTCTGCGAAATCCGCCCTTCCACCCCGCATCCGGCGGCCGTCTTTGTTGTGGTCGCCGAC
>CAZSPO010000429.1:0-3215 GCA_964608775.1 uncultured Chthoniobacterales bacterium
GTTGGAGAACCGTGATGCCCCGCCGTTGGTGACGTATGGCAATGGAAAATATGTCGGCTTTAGTTGGCCTGCCCGCATTTTCACTTCTGAAGACGCGTTGCAGTGGAACAAGGTCGCCGAACTCGACCAGGACATCCGGGGGATTGGGTTCGGGGTGCTGGGCGGTTAGCGTGGGGAGCCCGGCCCCCTCTGAGGGGCATAACCTGGCAGGATCAGTGCGGTTTGATGCTATCGCGCATTTGGCCTAGCTCGGTCAGTTTAGCCAGCCAATCCGTCTCCCGCTTGCGATGTTCGTCCACCACAGGGGTCGGGGCGTTTTGAATGAAGTTTTCGTTCGCCAATTTTTTGCGGACGGTGGCGATTTCTTTTTCCACGCGAGCAATCTCTTTGTTGAGACGGGCGGCTTCCTCGTTGGGATCGACAAGGCCTTCGAGGGGCAGGAAAAGTCGTCCGAGAGGGGTGAGGGCAGCGGGCGCGGTTTGATCGGGTTGAAAGTCGGGATCAATGAGAAGCGGATCGGCATTTAAGAGCTGGGCGAGGACGCGTCGGGGCCCGACCTCAAGGGGGGTAGAAGCCGCGAGGACGAAGCGAGCTTTCACATTCGAGGCAATGCGGCAGGTGGCACGCAGATTTCGGCCGAGCGTGGCGGTCTCGTAAAGGGCTCCTGTCGCCGTGGTGGCAGCTGCGACGGCGGCGGGATCAAATCGGCTGAGCAGGCCGGGCTGAGGCCAGGGGTGGAACATGATCGAGCGTTCACCTTCGCGGAAGCCGAGGAGTCCCCAGAGTTCCTCAGTAATGTGCGGCATGTAAGGGTGGAGCAGGCGGAGCACATGGTGGAAGACCAGATCCATCACCGCGAGTGTCGCCTCCCGGGTGGCGGCAGGAGCTTCGGGCGTCAGGGCGCTCTTTGAAGCTTCCACAAACCAATCGCAGTATTCGCCCCAGAAGAAGTCGTAGAGGCGCTGGGCGATCTCACTGAATTTAAAAGCGGCGTAAGCTGCGTCCACGGCGGTGATCAGCGCCTCGAGCTTGGCGAGCAGATCCAGTGCGAACGGGTCGAGCTCATGATCAACCAAGGTTGGCGTTCCCACGGCCGCCGGGCCTTGCATGAGGCGGAAGCGGGCGGCGTTCCACAGTTTATTCGCAAAGTTCCGACCTTCTTCGATCTGCTTTTCGTCGTAGCGAATATCCGCCCCCTGAGGGGCGATACGGAGCAGGCCAAATCGGAGGCCGTCCGCTCCGTATTGGTCGATGAGCGAGAGCGGATCGGGCGAGTTACCGAGGGATTTCGAGAGTTTGCGGCCTTGGGCATCGCGGATGAGGCCGGTGAAATAGACATGCCGAAAGGCGAGGTTGTCGACCATCGCGTCGGATTTGCCGGGGAGAAATTCTAAGCCGGCAATGATCATGCGGGCGACCCAAAGGAAAATAATATCGGGTCCGGTCACCAGGACGCTAGTCGGATAGAACTTCGCCCGAGTGGTGGGGTCCATGGTTTCGTAAGCCCAGAGCCACGATGAAAACCAAGTGTCGAGCGTATCGGCATCCTGCTCCCAGCCGGTGCCGGGGCAATCGATTTGGCAACGGGTCTCCCCGCCCCGATACCAAACGGGAATGCGATGGCCCCACCAGACTTGGCGGGAAATGCACCAGTCGACGCCGCCTTGCAGCCAGTGTTCGTAGGTTTTTTCCCAATGTTTAGGGATAAATTGAATCAACCCTTCCCGCACCACCTGGAGCGCTTCGGGGATTTTTGGATAGCGAAGGAACCATTGCTCACTAAGGCGAGGTTCAATCGGGACATTGCCGCGTTCGCTGAAGCCGACTGTGTTTTCATAAGGTTCGGCCTTCACGAGCAGCCCTTGGCTATCGAGCATTTCGGCCACCTTTTTGCGGGCATCAAACCGGTCGAGCCCATGGAGCTCCGGGACTTCGGGGCAATCGATCCGGCCACGGGCGTCGATGACCTCTAGAATGGGAAGATGATGCCGTTCGCCGATGGCGAAATCGGTTTTGTCATGGCCGGGCGTTACCTTGAGCACCCCGGTGCCGAAGGTCATCTCGATCGCTTCGTCGCCGACGATGGGGAGGGCCGCCTTAGGAAAGGGGCGCCAGATCTCTTTCCCAATCAGATCCGCATAGCGCGAATCGTTCGGATGAACGGCGACGCCTGTGTCGGCCATCAAAGTTTCGGGTCGGGTCGTGGCGATTTCGAGGAAACGTCCGGGCTCTCCGACCACCTCATAGCGCATGTGATAAAGGAAACTCTTTTGCGGGGTGGGAATGACCTCTTCGTCCGAGATGGCGGTCAGGGAGGCCGGGCACCAATTCACCATCCGTTTACCCCGGTAAATGTATCCGCGGTCAAAAAGCTCGACGAACACCTCTTGAACGGCCCTCGCATAACCGTCGTCGAAAGTATAGCGCTGGCGGGACCAGTCGCATGAGCAGCCGAGCCGTTTGAGCTGTTGAATGATAATGCCGCCATGTTTCTCCTGCCATTGCCAAACCCGCTGGAGAAAGGCCTCCCGACCGAGATCGTGCCGGGTGATTTTCTCTTCCTTCCGCAGGTGTTTTTCCACGGCGGTCTGGGTGGCCAATCCGGCGTGATCGGTGCCGGGGAGCCAGAGGACCGCTTTGCCCTGCATCCGGGCGTGCCGACATAGGATATCCTGGATCGTGTTATTCAACACATGGCCCAGGGTGAGGATGCCGGTGATGTTGGGCGGGGGAATGACGATTGAAAAGGCCGGGGCATCGGAGGTGGCATCGGCCCGGAACGCCTCATCGGCGAGCCAGCGTGCATACCAGGTCTCCTCAACGGCGGCGGGGGTGTAAGCTTTGGCAATCTCGGTGAGCATAGCAGGGAAGGACCGGCAGCTTCCAGCGGTTCTAGGAGGGGTGCAAGCCTGGAAAGGAGGGGAGATTTTTCTCGCCAAGCCGGGTGTCGAACGATTTGCTCGCGACTCTGATTATGAAAAAGCCCGTCGCTTTTATCACGGGAATCACCGGAATGGATGGTTCCTATCTGTGTGAACTCCTGCTTAAAAAAGGTTACGAAGTGCATGGGTTGGTTCACCGCCCGGAAGCGGTGCTTTCGAGTAACATTGGGCATCTCGCGGGCGACCCTGCCATTAACGAAAAGCAGCTTTTTCTACACCCAGGAGCGTTTGAAGATGCGACTCACCTGCGTCGGATCATTAACCGGTCCAATC
>CAZSPO010000430.1:0-3207 GCA_964608775.1 uncultured Chthoniobacterales bacterium
GCTCGGGCAACGAGGCAGGTTGCCGGTCATAATCTTCCCCGATCACTGGCCCTGGATGTTCCGGACAACTCCGGCCCGGCATTCGTTCCGGCGGCAACTCGTCGCGATAACTCACTCCGGCATGAAAACAGCCCTTTGTCGCCAAGGCCCCACTCTTCCGGCAGAGCGCCACGGCCACCACGTTCACCGGCTGAAAACTCCCGCTCGCTCGCCCGTATTTCCCCATGAAACGACTCCAAACGGGCAACGCCGCCGTGGCTCCTCCGGCATTCCCCCCGATCGCCTTCGGGCGGTCGAACCCGACCCACACCCCGACCGTTAGCTCCGGGGTGAATCCCAAAAACCAGGCATCTTTCGCGTCATTCGTGGTCCCCGTCTTTCCCCCTGCCGCGTAAGTAATTCCAGCTCCGCGACCCGTGCCAGACTTTAACGCCGACTCCAAAGCGCGGCGGGTCAACCAGGCTGAACCCGCTTCCGCCACCCGATAGTGGGCGCGGGTCGCGAGGTAAACCGGATGCCCGTCACGCGTCTCGATCCGGGCAATCACATACGGCTGCCTTTTTACCCCGAGATTGGGAAAAATCGAATAGGCCGAGACCAACTCCTGCAACGTCGCCTCGCAAGCCCCCAGAAATAGGGTCGGATCAGGCTCCCCCGGCAACGTGAAACCCGCGCGCCCCAGCCAGGCGACAAAGGGGGCGAGCCCCGCACGGGCTCCCACCCGAATGCTCGCCCGATTCCGCGATAATGCCAGGGCGTCACCCGCAGGGAGGGCTTCCAATGAACCGCCATCCGCATTCCCAGGCTGCCACCCTCCCGCACCCGCGATTTCCCCCGGTCGCAACGGATCATCACTCACCCAGGTGCCCGGGAGCAAGCCAGCCTGCCAAGCCAGCGTGTAATAAAGGGGTTTGATCACCGAACCAACCTGTCTGCGGGCCGTCCGGGCGCGGTCATACCGGCTTTCACTGGGATCTCGTCCACCCACAATCGCGCGGATCCCCCCAGTGGCATTGTCGAGCACCAAGAGGGCTCCTTGCAGGTAAGGGGTCGCTCCGGCCTCTGGATCAGGGCGGTGACGACCCTTGACCGTGTGCGGGTAGCCCGGCACCCGTTCGATTTCGGTCAGGACCGTTTCGAGGGCGTTAACCGCCTCCCCTTGCATGGCCGGATCCAGGGTGGTGTGGACCCGCAGGCCGCCGTCTTCGATTTGTTGATCGCTGAGAATTCGGGCGAGTTCATCGGCCACAGCGGCGAACGCATAGCCGTTCTGACGGATGGCACTTTGCGGCTTCCGCACCCGCATGGGAGCCTGCCGCGCGGCCTCGGCCTGGTCGGCGGAGATCATTTTCAAGGCTTCCATCCGCCCGAGCACCGTGTTGCGTTCGCGAATGGCCGCCTCCGGATCGGTCGCAGGATTGAGATTGTTGGGGCTACGAATCAAACCGGCCAACGTGGCGGCTTCGGGAAGGGTCAGGTCGCTGGCAGGTTTCCCAAAATAATAACGACTGGCCGTCTCCAACCCGTAAAGGCCGCGGCCATAGAAAATGCGGTTGATGTAAAGCCCGAGAATTTCCTGCTTCGACCGGTGCCGTTCGATCCGCAGCGCCAGTGCCGCTTCCAACAGCTTGCGATGAAAGGTGCGGCCCCCCAGCAAATAGCTGTTGCGAGCTAGCTGCTGGGTGAGGGTGGAAGCTCCTTCCTGCAACCCCCCTTCTCGCAAATTTCGGAAAATGGCCCGGCCAATCCCAATGGGGTCAACGCCTGGGTGATGATAAAACCGGCTGTCCTCCCGCGCAATCAGGGCATCCAGGAACTCCGGAGCCACCTCGTCAAGCGCCACGGTCAGGCGATTCTCCCCATGCAGCCGACCGATTTCCTTCCCATGCCGATCCAACACCAACGTCCGTTCCGGAAGCCGCCCAAGATCGTCCAGATCGTAGCGCAGACTCAACAGACCATAAAAGAGCCCCACCCCCAGTCCCCCCAGCAGGAAGGGCACAAACAACCGCAACAGACAGCCCACCCCACGCTTTTTTCCGGGACGCGGCTTGCGGCGAACAGATTTTTTGGGCATCAGAAGAAAGTCGAAGAATCGTCACCCCGGCGGATGTGGGCAAGATTCCTGCTCCACTTCTCCTACAACCTTTCCCCGACTTCAACCATGGCTGTTACCGGTGATACCTCCGAACTACCGCTCCCCGACCTCCTCGGGATGGTCCGCTTCCGCACCGGTCTGGTGCGGTTCACGGGCATCAAACGTGTGCCCCCCATCGAGATCCATGTCAGCCCAGGCTTTCTCCGCGCCGTTTTCTGCGGCGCAAAGTCGGTGCCCGACGTTCCCTCCATCATCGACAAACTGGTCGCCGTCGCCGCTTGCGAAACCGGCCAGTTCCACTTCCGCGGCATGCACCCAAACGCAGTGACCGCGCAGACGCAGATTCCGATGGATGGCTTGATCCTCGCCGTGGTGTCGATCGTGGATGAAATTTTATTTAATAAACCGCATCTGCCACGGCGGGAACAGGTCTATGCCTTCTCGTCGAAGGAAGGGGAATACGATCTGGGCGAGGAGGATGCGCAGCTTTTGAATTTTGTCCGGCGCTCCCGTGATATGCTGGAACTGGGAGCCTCCGCCGAAGAGCTCGCCCCCGTCCTCGAAATTAGCGTGGCGCAGATTCAATTCTATTTGCTGAAACTCCGCTCCGTCGGCGTGGTCGAACCGCTGCGGTCAGCCGATCCCTTCGCCAACGACCCCGCACTCCAACTCAAGAGCACCCGGATGCGATTGGCCGATGACCACCGAGAGCTGGTCAATGCGGCAGAGCAGACACGCGCCATTTACCACCCGGGATTCGCCGGTAAGAGCTGGACACCCCGCCCCGGAGCCGACGACGCCCCAATGCCCGAGGCCGGTCGGCTGGCCGGGATGTTGTGACTGCTGCGGTGACTCTCTTCGGCATTGACCTCGCCTGGGGTGACCAACGTCCGGACGGCCTCTGCCGGGCGGAATATCAAGCGGGCTCGGCCCGGATCGAGGCTCCCGAATTGACCCGCGGTGACGCCACCCGCGCCTGCCTCCTTGCAGCGGCACGCGACGGTGCCCCCCTTTTCTGTGCCGTTGACGCCCCTCTCATCTGCCCTAATCCGAGCGGTTCGCGACCCGTTGACCGCCTGACGCACCGTTGCTTTGGGCGACAGCATGCG
>CAZSPO010000431.1:0-3202 GCA_964608775.1 uncultured Chthoniobacterales bacterium
TTCTAGGAGCTGAAGCGCCTTCGACAAGGGGAGGGGGGGGCGATAAGGACGGTCACTGGCCGTGAGCGCCTCAAACACATCCGCGATCGCCATCAGTCGCGCCTGCACGGAGAGAGTCCCCGCCCGAATGCCTCGGGGATAGCCTCGGCCATCGATGCGTTCGTGGTGATTGGAAGCGATCTCCGGGACCCGGCTGAGCTTTTTGGGAAAGGTCAGATGTTGGAGCATCATCGCGGTCTGCGCGACGTGATCATTAATCGTCATTCGCTCCTGGTCATTCAGGGTGCCGACCGGGATAAGAAGATTTTCCAACTCATCATGGGTGATGAGCGGCAGCCCGCCGTCAACGCCCGGGATCGGAATGCGCAAGTCGCCAATTTCGAGGAGTCGGTTGCGATTTTCTTCGGTGAGCTTTTCCTCCCCCCGGTTGCAGTGGTGGAGAAATTCCCGGACGGAACGGACCGTTTCCAACTCCTGCTCCAGCTCCCGATCCAGCGTCAACAGGGCGTCGTGAGGGGGTTGGCTTCTTTCCAAGAGCGTGATTTTTCCCCGGGCACACTTTTCCCGAAGCGCACTCTCCCAGAGGCGCAGACGATCATCAATGGCATCGATCCGGTCGGTGATGGCCTCCAATTTTGTCGATTTATCGATCACATGCACCGGGGTGGTAATTTTGCCGCAATCGTGCAGGAGGGCCGCGACGCGCAATTCGTAAAGGTCATCCGGTGATAACGCCGGGGGGTTCCCCTCGCGGGTCTGTTCGGTGTTCACCGCTTCGGCGAGTGCCATCACCACCTCGGGCACCCGGCGACAATGGGCTCCGGTGTGAGCCGATTTGTTGTCGATGGCATCCGCCAACATTTCGACGAGACTTTCAAAAAGCTGGCGGAACTCGGTGACCAGCCGATGATTCGTCATGGCCACAGCGGCCTGGGAGGTCAGTGACTCAATGAGCTCTTGAGCGACTGGGGAAAAGGGAATGATGGCCCCGGTATCGGGCTCCAGGGCATTGACGAGTTGCAGCACGCCCAGCAAGCCGCCCTCATGATCGAGTAGCGGCACAGCGAGGGAGGAGACCGCCTGGTAAGCGGAACGCTTGGCGAGTTCGCGCGACTCCGCGAAGGATTCCCCCTCGGGGCCCTGCAAATCGGGGAGGTTGATCGTCTCCCGCAGCAAGGCGCAGCGAGTCACCACCAACCCGTCGTTGTCAGATCCATCGGTGCGGTGGAGGGAAATATCGGGAAAGGGAATGCGGGCGCCGTCGCCACTCTTGGCACGCAGGTTCATGGAGCGATTAATGAAGCAGGAAAAAACCAGGTGCTCCTCGTTCTTCAGCCGGTAAAGACTCCCGCCGTCTGCGTTGGTGAGTTGAATAGCCGTTTCCAAAATAAACGGGAAGAGCGCCTCCGGGTCGCGTTCCTCGGACAAAGCCACCCCGACCGCATTCAACGCTCGCAAATGCGCACGTAGCTCATCAATTTCCGCCGTTTCCACCATGCCAAATCTATTGACCGACCCGCCCGGTTTGGCGAGCAACGAATGAAGGGAATTGCCTGTTGCTTTGGTTTCTTTGTGCGTGCATGCCGACGGGAAATGCGGCAGATGTCAGCCGATGCAACTCCCCGACGACCAGCAGGAGCCTGTCGAAAGCCCCTCCGCCCCCGCCTTTGGCTCGGATGACGTCGGTGTGGCCGCCTTGGTCCGCTCCTTTGGATGTGACCATTCTCCGGAGTTAATCCAAGAGATGATCATGACCGCCCTGCGAATGGGGCGGGACCGCTTGAGTGTCGCCGATCTCAAACTTATCAATCGCGCCCTGAAAGAAATGCGGCATGCCGCCCGCGTTTTTGCCCCTTACTCTGCGTTTCGCAAAATCGCGGTGTTCGGCTCCGCCCGCACCTCTCCCGACGCACCGGAATTCCAAGCGGCAGAAGAATTTAGTCGGCGAATGGTTGAAGCAGGCTACATGGTCATCACCGGCGGCGGCGACGGCATCATGGGGGCGGCCCAAAAGGGAGCCGGACGCGAGCATAGTTTCGGGCTCAACATCAAGCTGCCCTTTGAACAACGGGCCAATGAGACGATCGAAGGCGATCCGAAGCTCATCAATTTTAATTACTTTTTTACCCGCAAAGTGAATTTCGTGAAGGAAACCCATGCTATCGCCCTTTTCGCCGGTGGTTTTGGGACGATGGATGAAGGGTTCGAATGCCTGACTCTGATGCAGACAGGGAAAGCGCGCATCATTCCCCTGGTGGTCATCGACAGCCCGGGGGGCGGTTATTGGGCGGCTTGGGACCGATTTCTCCGCGATCACCTGCTCGGCAACGGCTTGATTTCGCCCGCAGATTTCCATTTTTACAAATACACGACCGACCTCGACGAGGCAGTGGCGGAGGTGTTGAATTTTTATCGGGTCTTTCACTCCTACCGTTACGTGGGCGAGCAGATGGTCTTTCGCCTCCAGAAACCGGTCCCGGCCGACGCCTTTGTGGAAATCAACCGCCGTTTCGCCGATCTTTTGCTCGAAGGGGAATTCCGCACCGGTAAACCGCTCCGGGCCGAACGCAATGAACCCGAGCTTGACGATTTGCCCCGGTTGATTTTTTCCCCGGACCGACGCAATTATGGTCGGATTCGTCAGCTCATCGATTTTATCAACACCCTATGATCTCCCTATCCCGCTCCTTCCGTTGGTTGCCCTTGGTCGCCGCCGCCCTCCTTCCTTTGTTCAGCTCCGGTTGCTTTGACGGCGAGAAAGAAGCTGAAGCGAACGCCACCCCCGGCTCCACGGTGGCCGTGCTTGATCTCGATTCGGTTGCGGACCAGCTCGGGCGCAACAAGACGATGGAGGCCACCCTCCAAACCCGCCAGGAAACCATCAACCAAGAGCTGGTGAAACTTCAGGAAGAATTGCGCAAAGAAATCACCGGCAAACAAGAGGCCATCGGCGACAATCCCAGCCCTGAACAACAACGAGAACTTCAGACCCTCCAACAACGAGCCGGTGAAATGGTGTCAAAGGCTTTCGAAGAAGCGAAAAACAAGCTCGCCACCGAACGCGCCCGGTTGGTCGAAGCATTCCGCACCGAGGTCAAACCCCACGCCCAAGCAGCGGCCAATGCCGTTGGGGCGCAGATCATTGTCACAAAAAATACCAACTTCCTTTTTCACCACGCCGGCGAAACCGAGATTACCGCCG
>CAZSPO010000432.1:0-3179 GCA_964608775.1 uncultured Chthoniobacterales bacterium
AAGATCACCTGAAACGCCGGGGTCGCAAAATTCCCGAAAACGACATCTGGATCGCCGCCCTCGCCCGCCAGCACGCAATGCCCGTCCTCTCCCGCGACCACCACTTCGATTTCATCGATGGTATCGAACGCATCGATTGGTAACTGCCTTCCCCAATCGAAAATCAACAATCCATGCCCGAAAATCCGCCAGACTTCCTCAACGATCTCCTCCCGCTCACCCCCGACGTGAGGGCTGAGCGGCTGGCCGAACTCAAGCGCCTTTTCCCCGATCTCTTCACCAACGAGGGGAGACTCAATCCCGACGAACTCCACAAATCCTTTTCTCGCAGTTCAGGAATGACCTGACTCCAAATACTACCCATGCCAAGGAACGATCATAACAGTGCCAGTAACTTCGAAGCCTGGATCGCCGAAGACCACCCACCCCATCATTCACTTGTGAAAATGAGTGCCATGGTATCCAAACATTTGATTCTCATTCCGCATGTCCTTTAACCTGGAAGATCTCCCCTATCAGCGCCAAGCTATTGATGCCGTGGTCCGTCTTTTTGACGGCCAGCAGCGCAACTATTTTGATCTTCAGCTTACCGGCGATTGCTATCCGAACCGACTTGACCTCACCCGTCAGGACATCGTCACCAACGTCGAAAAAATTGCCGCTGAGAACGGCATTTCACACGGCGAGGCCACCGTCTGCATTGACCCGGACTACTGCATCGAGATGGAAACCGGAACGGGTAAGACGCTGGTTTATCTGTGCACCATCTATGAACTCTGCCGCGAATACGGCTTTTCCAAGTTTATCATCCTCGTCCCCTCCATCCCCATCCGTGAGGGCGTGCTCGATACGATTGAATCATTCCGCCCGCAGCTTGAGCGGCTCTACAACATCCCGCTCCACGCCTTTGAATACGATAGCAAGAAGCTCACCAAGGTGAAACGCTTCATCGAAGGCACCGACCTTCAGGTCATGGTAATGACGACGCATTCCTTCAGCGCGGACGATAACATCATCAACCGCCCCGATCGTGACGACTCGCCGGATGGATTTTCCTACTGGCAGGCCCTTGGTAAAGTTCGCCCCATCGTCATCATGGACGAGCCGCAAGAGGGAATGGATACGCCGAATCTCCGCCCCCGCCTGAATGCCCTCGATCCCGTGGCCCGCCTCCGCTACTCCGCCACCCACAAGGAGGTAAAGAATCTCATCTACCGCCTCACCCCCTTCGAGGCATACAACCAACGATTGGTGAAGAAAATCGAAGTCCTCTCCGTTGCCGAAATCAACGACGAGGCCACCCTCAAAATCGAGTTGGTGGAAATCCAGACCGGCAAAGGCCCGCCCAAAGCCAAACTCAAAGCCTGGCGGCAAATGGCCACAGGCTTCAAATTTTCCGAAACCAAGTGGCTCAAGGATGGCGACTCTCTCGAAGAGGCCACCAACAACATCTCCTACCGTGATTTCAAAATCGCCCACATCCGCGCCCAAGGCCTGCGCGGCGGCGGTGCCCTGGTAAAATTTCACAACGGCATCGAACTTACTCCGCGCACCACGACAGGTGACATTAAAGGCATCTTCCGCCAACAACTTTACTGGCTCTGCTTCCGCCACTTCCAGAAAGTAGAGAAACTTAAGCCGCTCGGCATCAAACCCCTGTCCCTGGTCTTCATTGATCGCGTTTCTAACTACATGGACCCGGACGGCCTCATCAAAGTCCTTTTTCTCGAAGAATTCCCCTGCGCCTACCGGGACCATTACAATCAAGAACCACCTGCCGAACTCGCCCACGAAGTCCAGGCTTACTACTTCGCTAAAACGAGCACGGGTGAATTCACGGACAGCGAGAACTCCATGGCCAAGCAGCGCGAGATCTACGACGAAATCCTCCGCGATAAGGAAGCCCTGCTCGCCTTCGGCAATCCGCGCCAGTTCATCTTCTCCCACTCCGCCCTCGGTGTCGGTTGGGACAATCCCAACGTCTTCAACATCGCCACCCTCAACCAAACCTTCTCCGATACCAAGAAGCGCCAGGAAATCGGGCGCGGACTCCGCATCTGCCGCGACCAATCCGGTAAACGGGTTTATGACGATGAAACCACGCCGGAGGGCCAAGAAATCAACCTCCTCACCGTCATCCCCAACGAGAGCTACCAAACTTTCGTCACCCAGTATCAATCCGAGCTTCGTCACCACGTCCCCACCCGCCACTCGCCCAAAGGAGCCTCTCCTGCCCGCAAGAAAGTCACACTCCGCCGCGACCGACTCGAAGCAGATGTTTTCCAACGCTTCTGGAAGCGCCTCGCCCAGCGCACCGACTACTCCGTCAGCTTTGACGAGGAAACCCTGATCAAGCACTGCATCGACGCGATCAACAGCATCATCCTCCAGCACTACGAGGCGGAAATCGAACTCACCCGCATCGAATCCTTCTCTGCCCGCGATGACGCACGGGCCACCAGCCTGGGAAGGGAAACCGCACGGCTCGCTGCCGATTTCACCGCCATCGATCTTATCGAGGAGCTTTCGGAAAACACCGCTCTGGCCTATCCGACCATCGTTCGCATCGTCAAGGGGCTGACCAACCTCGACCAGATGGTCCGCAATCCCCCGCGCTACCTGCATCTTGCCACCGAGCACATCAACCGCCTCGCCATCGACGAAATGGTCCGCACCATCGACTACACACCCACCGGCGATGCCTACGGCCTGGACCTTTTCAAGGATGTCATTGAGACCTTCCGCGCCACCGTGCCCACGCCCAATCAGGGCATTTACGATCACGCCATCCTCGATGCCGATTCCCTCCCGGAGAGTCGGTTCGCCAACGAAGCGGACCGCCACCCGCGTGTCCGTGCCCTGCTCAAGCTTCCGGATTGGTATAAAATCCCCGTCCCATCCCTCAAAGGCGGCACCACCACCTACACCCCCGACTTTGGAGTCGTCGTCTCACACAAAGGGTTACGCGACGATGAAGAAATCGAAATCCACCTCGTGGTCGAAACCAAATCCACTGACCGGATCGAAGAACTCACCCCCGAGGAGCAAGTCAAAATTCGCTGCGCCATCAAGCACTTCCACGCGCTGGGCATCTCCGCCAACACCACCCTTCTTTATCAGGCTCCCGTGACCCGCTTCGATGCCAGCGTTAAAGAAGATGCACCCGAATTCGGCAGCAA
>CAZSPO010000433.1:0-3178 GCA_964608775.1 uncultured Chthoniobacterales bacterium
AGGGAAGAAAGAGGGAGCATGCCTCCGGTTCCCATTGCCAGAAGGGTCAGCAGGGCAAGGGCAACCGTGCCCAGGTTTCGTCGTGAAGACGTGGGGCAGTGGGAAGCGTGCGAATGCTGTGAGGGCGTAACCAATTTGCGGCGTCCGATTTAGGGAGAAGCAGAGGCTTCCGGCGGCGGGAACCTCTCTTCTTCGGCTGAGGCTAGGTTGCAAAGCAAGCCCAGACTCGCGGAAAAGTAGGATTCATCGGCTTGCATGGCTGGGTAAGGCAGGGTGCCGCCGCGGAATTGAGCGGGGTGCAAGGCGAGCCGGTAAATGGCGGCCATCCCTGGCAGGACGGGGGTCGGGCCGGGTTGGCCGGTGGCGAGGTTGACGGTGGCGGGAATGGCCGCCAGGTCGGGCACGGTTTCGGCGAGCAACCGGAAGCTTTGTAAATAGGGTTCAGTCGAGATGTTGGCCCAGATGAGGTGCATCGGGATTCGGACGGCGTTGTATCCGTATTCGGGGGGCCAACCGTCCGCGATATCCAGGCCGGTCGGGAGGACTGAGAGCCAGTCGGGCGGGAGTTTGCGCGGGGAAAAACGGGCGAGCCGGGTCAATTCCAGGCCGACATCGAAAAGGGCGAGCCAGCGGTCGTCGCTGCTGCGGGCATGGAAATCGCGGAGGGCTGGGTAGATCCAATAGCTGAGGTTGACCACGACCTTTTCGCCATGGTCGAACCCTTCTGCCCCAGGAAGTAGGAGCAGGCGGTTGGCATGGAGCTTGGTGCAGAGGGCCAGGAGGTCGGCCAGCACGGCGTCGGCGGCTTGGGCGTAAGCGGGTTCCTGCCAGCGTTCGGAGGCTCGGAGAAGGGCCCAGGCAATGAGAATATCTCCATCGCTAGCGTTATTGGGATCGGTGACCGCGCCGCCGTTGCCGTCGGCTGCGGGAGCCCATTTCCAGCAGAATAAACGGTCCTCCCGCTTGCCGAGGTTGGCTTTTGTCCACTCCCAGAGTTGGTCGAAAATCGGGCGGTCGCCGTGGGATTCGGCGAGGAGCATGCCGTAACCCTGACCTTCCGAGTGGCTGACGCCGCCGTTGCCGGTATCGACGACGCGCCCCTGATCGATGAAGTTGCGGATGAAATCATTCCACATCACGACCCGAGGCTCCGGAGTCGCCACGACGAGGGGGGGGGAGGGTTCGACAGGAGGTGGGGAAGGGGAGGCGGTCTTTTCGCTGTCGGGTGGGGCGTCTGAACAGGCGGCGACGAGCAAGCAGAGAGCGGGAGTCATCCAGCGGAGGGGCGAGAGTGGGCAAGCTTCAACAGCGTTCATCCGGCGCGGTAAGTTGGGTGGGTGACGGTTTCGATGCGTTGCAATAACCGAAGGGTGAGGATGATGCAAAGGAGGAGGGAAACCGCCGAGGCGATGATCCAAACGCGGAGATTCATCCGCTCGCCGGTGGGCATTTCGACGAAGTCGTAAGTTTGATCGATGAACTTTGCTTCGCTCGCGACGAAGTTGTCCAGGGTGTCAGGCTCTGCGCCGAGCCGCGAGATATTGCCCCGCAGTTTCATCCAGACTTCGGGTTGGATCAGGAGGTTGGTTGAATTTTGAAGCAATTCCGGGCCGAAAGCCGTGAGGACCAGGGCCCAGGTCGTCCGCTTCTCTTTGTCGTCCGGCGGAATGCAGCTGAAGTAGAGGTAGTTCGGAATGTCAGACCCGGCGAACCGGCGGGATTCGCGGTCGGTGAGATTGGCGGTCTCCACAGCCGGGGCGGCTGCGCCATGCCGGAGCCGGGCCCAGGTGCGCTCCAGGACGATCCGCAAATTCACGCCGCGCACCCCGTCATTCAGGGTGAGATCTTCTTCGGTGAGCGATTGGTATTGAAAAGCGCTCAACTGAAGGAGCTTTTTGATTTCGTCGGGGACTCCTGTGTATCGACCGACCACGACCCGGTTGCGGCGGGGATCGAGGATTTCGGTGCCGATTTCAGCGGCGTAGAAGAAGGTGTTCGACATTTGGGCGAGCCGGGCAAGCAAGGTCCAGGCGGCGTTGATGGTTTCCGGAGTGCGGTCGGTCAGCAGGATGGCGATTTCGGAGCCGTCTGGTTGGCCGATGAAGGGGAAGAACGTGCGGGCGGTGACCCGCAAATCCGGCAGGACGACCGGGTCAGTCACCTCGGGCATGATGATCATGGAGTCGGCGTAAATGCGCAGATCTTCGGGGCCGAGCCGGAGTCGGCCTTGCGATTCCGCAGCTCCTGAGGTGGTGAAGTGGAGCTGGTTTCGGCCTGGGGCAAAGGTGGAGAGCGGGAAGGTGAAGGTGATCTCGCTGCCGCCGAGTGGGGAGGGGACGACGTCGGTGCTGGCAGAGCGCCCCACCTCCTTGCCGTTGAGGAGCAGCACCAAGGCGTTGGAGCCGCTGAAGGCTCGGGTGCGCATGCTGAAATGCACGCTGAGCGTCACTTCCCGGTCGTTCACAACCGAGACGTAACCAGGAAGGAAAGCGTCAACGAGCAGTCCTCCGTCCTCGGCAAGGACCACCGGGTTATTGGTCTCTTCCAACTGTCCGAAGGTGTAGGTCTGCCCGGCTTGCAACGGTTCGCGCCGGATGAACGGCGGGTTGTCGGGAATAATCACCTCGCGAATGGCTGCCGTGCTCGCCGCCGGGAGAGGGGAGCGGGCAAAGCCGAGTGCCAGAATACTGTCGCTCACCGCATCTTCGCCGCTGCCGGTCAAGACCAACAAGTAACCGGGAGCCCCAATGAGGCGGCGCAAGGCCATGAAGCTGTGGTTGATTTGCCGTTGCTCGGAAGGGAGCAGATAGCTCTGAAGATCATACATGGAGCCGATCATCAGGTTGAAAGCATCCGCCCGGATCTGGGGGCCGTGAGTAACAATCAGGGGATCATACCCACAGCGCAGCGCCATCGCCTGGGCGGCGGCTGCCCCTTGGGCCAGTTGCAGCTGGCTGAGTGTGCCCGCGCCCACCCCAGGAAAAACGATGTGCAGCGGTAAGGGCCGACTCCTCCCCGGACGAACGAGGGAGGCGAGATTGTCAAGTGTGAGGGTCGCATCCGCCGCCAGATTGGCCGCAGCCGTGGCCCGGTCGAGGGGGCCTTCCATGGTCATGTCCCGTCCCCGGGCACCAATCAAACTAGTCGCGCCCGGCTGACCCGAAGAAGCCGTGGAGGT
>CAZSPO010000434.1:0-3168 GCA_964608775.1 uncultured Chthoniobacterales bacterium
CCTCACCGGAGCCTGGCTCACCTGGAGCACGGCCACTCATTAGCATGGTGGCTGCTAGCGCGGGAGGATCATCCATCGGTCAGTCCGTCGTGCGCGTGACGTTCTGGGGGGCGTTGGCCATGGCTTTGACCGCCGCTGTGGGAGCCTGGTTCGGCACGAGCCTTTGCTTCCACTCCGTCTCACCCAAGAATGATTTCCTGTAGCGAGTGTACGCTCAGAGTGCCGATTCGGAGCATCATCGCCCGTGGTGCTTGTGACCATCGTCGGCGTGTCGTGGAGGTGCCGGTGATGCTGGCCCTGGTGGTAGCGCGAGTGCTAGGCGCACGATTGACGCCATATTTACCGCATGTAATATTTACATCATGATAAGAACCCAAATTCAATTGCCGGACGAATTGTATGCGCGGGCGAAAGCCTACTCTGTTGCAAAAGAGATTTCTTTGGCCGAAATGACGCGCCGGGGCTTGGAGCTGTTTTTTGCCCAATATCCTGCGGAGCCGATTCCCGAGGATGAATGGACGTTTCCGACCGTGAATGGAGGAGGGATTCTCGTGCCGCTGGAGAGCCTCAAAGACATCCTCTCCGATGAAGAAACCTTTCGGAGTCTGCCTCACGATGATCAGCATTGATTCCAACATTTTATTCCCGGCCATTGAGACAGAAAATCCGAATCACCAAGCGGCTGCAGGGTTTCTTAAAGTGCTGCATCTTCGGAGCGATGTAGCCCTTTCGGAGTTTATGCTGATCGAAGTGTATCAGCTTCTTCGAAATCCGGCCACCATGAGACAGGCACTCTCGCCCAGCGAGGCGGAGAGCGTATGCCAAACCTACAGGCGTCATCCCCGCTGGCGATTGATCGGATTCCCATCCGACACGCACGCCTTCCACGATGCACTCTGGCCGCGCTTGGCAGAGCGCCAATTCGCCCGGCGCCGGGCCTACGATTGGCGAATGGCGCTCTCACTCATGCGACAAGGTGTGACCGAGTTTGCCACGGTCAATATCAAGGATTTCGCCGATTTCGGTTTTTCACGGGTTTGGAATCCGCTGGAGGAACTCGCATCATGAAATCGCCACTGTGCGACATCCCTTGGCAGACGAGCAGATGGTCCTGAAACTTCGAGCGCGCACACAGGCCCGCAAAATACCATTTGCTAATTTCGCGAAATAGGGCAATCGTAAAAATATGCAACGCACGATTCCTCCGCATGAGGTCTTCCGGGCTCTGGCAAATCCTTTCCGGGTGGAGATGGTGCGCGAACTAAGCGGCGGCGGGGAAAAATGTGTGTGCGACTTGGTGGATGCCTGTGGTTTGGGTTGGAGCACGGTCTCCCGGCATTTGTCAGTCCTGCGTGAGGCGGGGGTGCTGGCGGATGAAAAGCGTGGGCTCCAGGTTTTTTACCGGCTCGCCCTTCCCTGCGTCTCGCGCTTTGTGGATTGCCTCGAAAACCCCAAACGCTATCCCGAGCTTCAAAAAACCACGAGCTGCTGCACCTAACCTTTTTTTGCGAAACTATTTCGCTTATTAACGAAATGCTAACTCTGAAAACTGAATGGAAAACTGCGGCGCTGTTGGTGGGCGTGTTCCTGCTCTTTTATTTCCTGCCGCTGGAGTCGCCGCGTTTTCAGCAGGCTCTGGGGGAAGGGTTGGCGCTGACGCGGTGGTATGCGCGGGAGCATGTGATTCTCTGTCTGATCCCGGCGTTTTTTATCGCGGGAGCCATCGGGACTTTTGTGCGTCAGGATGCGGTCATGCGCTATCTCGGCCCGAAGGCTTCGAAGCCGCTTGCCTACGGCGTGGGATCGGTCGCGGGGACTGTCCTGGCGGTTTGTTCCTGCACGGTGCTGCCGCTTTTCGCCGGCATTTGGCGGATGGGGGCGGGATTGGGACCGGCTGTGGCGTTTCTTTATTCGGGTCCCGCGATCAGCGCGCTGGCGATCATTCTTACGGCAAGGATCTTGGGGTTCGAGTTGGGTCTTGCGCGGGCTGCGGGGGCGATTGTGTTTGCCATTGTCATCGGAGCCATCATGGCGCGGGTTTTTCGGAAGGAAGAAGCAGCAAAAGTCCAGGCGGCGGCGCAGATGCCGGATCCTGGGCCTGCACCGCGTCCGCTGTGGAAAACCACGACGTGGATTGGACTCATGGTTGCGGTGCTCATTTTCTCCAACTGGAGCGATGCCGACAAAGGTCCGGGTCTATTTGGATTTTTGGCGCAGTGGAAGTGGGGGTTGACCTCGGTGGGCGCGCTCGGTCTTGTCGCTGCGATGGGAGGATGGTTCGGCGTTCCCTGGTGGAAGCTGGGCATGGCGGTGGTGGCCACTGGGGGGGCGGCACTGTTTGCTCCTGGACATATTTTGGTTCCATTTGCGGTCGCCTCGTTGGCGCTCGCATGGATCACGGCCACGACCGAGGGCGAAATGCGTGAATGGTTTGAAGCAACTTGGGAGTTCACCAAACTCATTGCGCCCCTGCTGATCGGCGGGGTGTTTGTCGCGGGCTTTCTTTTGGGTCAACCCGGACGCGAAGGGCTGGTTCCTTCCGAATGGGTGACCTGGGCGGTGGGAGGCAATGGCTTATTAGCGATTTTCCTCAGCTCGATGGTAGGGGCCTTCATGTATTTCGCGACCCTCACGGAGATCCCAATTTTGCAGGGGCTTCTTGGCAGCGGAATGGGCAAAGGACCCGCACTCGCGCTGCTCTTGGCGGGTCCGGCTCTCAGCCTTCCCAGCCTGCTCGCGCTTTGGAAAATCATGGGCGTGAAAAAAACCGCTCTCTACGCAGTGCTCGTCGTGGCGATGGCGACGCTGAGTGGCTGGATTTACGGCAACCTTTTTTCACTTTGATCCCCTTCACCAACCCCAGCCTCATCCTCGCAGACGAACCCACCGCTTCCCTCGACAGCGCCCTCGGTCGTCAGGTGATGGAACTTTTTGCCAAAGTCGCCCCCGAACGGCAAGCCGGCGTCCTCGTTGTCACCCACGACGCCCGTACGCTCGATGTCTTCGACCGCATCCTCGATGGGGAGGATGGAATGATTCACATTCGCGAAACCCAAACCACGTAAGGATTTTCCCGTCAGCCCAACCAAAACCCAAGAACCCTATAATATGAAAAAACTACAAATCCTCGGAACCGGCTGCGCCAAGTGCAACGCCCTCACAGAAGTC
>CAZSPO010000435.1:0-3165 GCA_964608775.1 uncultured Chthoniobacterales bacterium
TGATTGGCGTGGCCGGTTTCTTTGGTCTCCTGCGATTCAGAAGAGGTCGCGAACGGAGGCTGTAGTGGGGCAAGGAGAAGAAAGCGGCTCCCGCCCTTGTGCCGCAAATTCGCCCTGGGAAAACTTCGATTACAATAGCCCGAGCTTCTTTAGCTTGGGCGCAATCACCACGGCGCAATAGGGGTTGTGCGGGGTGCGACGGAAATAATCCTGATGGGAAGCTTCCGCTGGGTAGAAGCGGTTGATCGGTTGAATCTCCGTCACAATCGGCTCGCGAAAACGCTTTTGCGCTTCGGCCATGGAAAGCCGGGCCAGCTCCTCCTGCCGACTGTGGTGGGTGAAAATCACCGAGCGATATTGGGACCCCACATCATTCCCCTGGCGGTTGAGAGTCGTCGGATCGTGCGCCGTCCAGAAGAGATCGATCAATTTGGCGTAATCGATTTCATCCGGATCAAAGGTCACTTGGACCACTTCGGCATGCCCGGTGAGGCCGCTGCAGACCGCTTCGTAGGTCGGGTCGGGAGAGGCTCCGCCCGCATAACCTGAGACGACTTGGGTGACCCCCGGCAGTCGCTGATAAACCGCTTCCACACACCAAAAACAGCCGCCACCCAATGTTGCGAGTTCGAGATTCATCAAGATTCCTTTTGTTCCCCTCTAGTCCCTTTTTAGCCACCGCACCAAGTCATGCGCCCAATAGGTCAGGACGAGATCAGCCCCAGCCCGTTTAAAAGCGGTCATCATTTCTAACACACAACCTCTTTCGTCCAGCCAACCGTTCGCGGATGCCGCTTTGACCATCGCATACTCGCCGCTCACACAATAAACCGCAGTCGGCATTCCGTATCCGGCTTTGACGGCGGCCAGGACATCCAAGTAAGCAAGCCCCGGTTTAACCATCACGATGTCGGCTCCCTCATCGATATCGATTTCCACTTCCCGCAGAGCCTCCAGAAAGTTAGCCGGATCCATTTGATAACTTCGTCGGTCGCCAAATTGCGGGGTGGACTCCCCGGCCTCGCGGAACGGTCCATAAAAGGTGGAGGCAAACTTCGCTGCATAACTCATGAGAACGACTTGGGTGAAGCCCCCGGCGTCGAGCCCGGCTCGAATCGCCCCGATCCGACCGTCCATCATGTCGCTAGGAGCGACGATATCCGCTCCGGCACGAGCGTGCGAAACGGCTGTGCGCACCAACAGCTCGACACTTTCATCATTTAAAATCTCATCCCGCCCCGCATGCCGGACCGGGATCCCGCAGTGGCCGTGCGCCATGTATTCGCACAGACAGACATCGGTGATCACCACCAATTCCGGAAGGGCGACCTTCAACAGCCTCACCGCCTGTTGAATCACCCCATCCTCCGCGTAAGCTCCCGACGCCCGCTCATCTTTCTTCTTGGGAATCCCAAAAAGGATCACCGCCCGCACCCCGTCCGCAAACGCCGCCGCCGCCGGTTCCATGAGCTGCGTCAACGGCCACTGATGCACCCCCGGCATGCTGGAGACCGGCTGGGGGGCGCTGACATTTTCGGAAACAAAGAGCGGCAGCACGTAATCGGAAGGATCCAAACAAACCTCGCGCACTAACGCCCGAAGGGCAGGGGTGGCACGAAGACGCCGGGGGCGTCGGGTCAATTGCAGCATAGAGGCACCCTACCGTGGGTGGGTTGTCCCGGCAAGCAACGGCTCGCGATCATCGGTTTGCAGTCTCTCGGCTGAGTGGGCATAGTGCGCCGCACATGAGACCCCGTCTGCCATCTTGCCTGTTGATCCTCGCCTGGTGTCTGCTCCGCCCGGTCATCGGGACAGCCTCCTCCGAGGCCCCTGCGCCTCCGCCGTTGGAAGGGGTGATTTTGGTGATCGCCGATGGGGTTTCTTTTGAGCTGCTCACAGGAGCCCGGCTCTATCAGGGTGGAGCCCAGGCCCGGTTGCATGTTGAATCCTTGCCCAACACCGCGATTATCCGCACCGCCTCGGCCGGGCAAGCCGTCACAGACTCCGCCGCAGCCGCCACCGCCATTGCCCGCGGATACCGAACGCAAAACGCGGTCGTCGGAGCACGTCCAGATGGTTCTGCGGGGCCTTCCCTTTTGGATGTCGCTCGAAAAGCCGGTTGGTCCACCGGCTTAGTCACCGACGACGCCGTCATGGGCGGGACCATCGCGGCCTTCATCGTCGAAGCACCCAACCGCTTTCATTATCCTTACATCGCCAGCCGGATGTTGGAGCAGCTCGGGCCGGACAAACGGGTCGATCTCCTGCTCGGCGGTGGGTATGGCGCGTTCAACGCCGCTGCCGCCGACGAATTTCCTGCCGACGAAGCGCCCCTGGTCGAGGCCAACGCCGCCGCGCTCGCGGAACGGGATGATCTCTCCTTGTTCCGCGACTGGGAAGATTTTGTCCGGGAGGGAGCCTCAGCGCGGACCGTGCTCGGGCTGCTCCGTTTCGACAAATTTCCTTACTACGGCGAGGGCACCCGAACGCTTCGCCTGGGTGACATGGCTGAGGGAGCCCTGGCCTGGCTTCAAGCGCGGCAGCGACCTTATTTGTTGGTGGTGGAAGCTGCGCTACCCGACAAGGCTTCCCATGGGAACAAAGCGAAACTGGCGCTGCTCGAAGTGCTGGAATTCGATGAGACCCTGCGGCGGTTGATGGAAAAAGCCGGGCCCAACGTCTTGGTCGTCGCCACGACCGACCATGGCACCGGCGGATTTGCGATCAATCAATACCAACCGGCTGGGCTGCGTGGCGATGCGTGGCTTGGGAACGACCCGATCAATCAGCGGCCCATGATCACTTGGGCGACCGGGCGTGGAGCCATGCCGAATGCCAACGAATATGAGCGGACAGTGGTCGCCGGAGAAGGACCGCCGGTCAAGGAAACGGTCCGATACCCAATGGATGCGGTCGAATACCGGCAGCCCGCCGCGTTGCCGGTCGGATCAGCCAGTCATACGGCCGGAGATGTCTGGGCCGTGGCGGTCGGGCCGGGCAGCGAGGGGGTGCGCGGTTTTCTCGACAACAGCGAGCTCTTCCGACTGATTGGCCGAGCCATCCTAGTGGAACCAGGCCGGACCCCGCTTCCAACCCCTTGAGTCCATTTCCAGCCGCGCAGGGGAGCCATATATTTGGTATTTTATTTGGGGTCAGGTAACAAAT
>CAZSPO010000436.1:0-937 GCA_964608775.1 uncultured Chthoniobacterales bacterium
GCGAGCGTCCCCTGCCCTACACATTCGTTTAACCCGGGCTTGTTATCGGCCCTTTGACCCCTTCGACAGGCTGCGGGGATTGGGGCACGCTTCGTCCCGTTGAGATGTTTGTGGAAAAGTAGGCCGTCCGCGCGAATGTCAATGGAGGGTTGCCCGACTAAACGGAAGATATCGGCGATTTCCATCACCGTCAGCTTAAAGTCGGCAATTCCCAGATGTGCACATAGCGCTTGTCGACCCAGCCATGACTCAGGATAACCGGCTTGCCGGGCTCCAGCTCGGCCACCACCGCACCGCAGTGGTGTTCGAAGCGACGGTCCACGTCGTAACGTTGCCAGATCGTCGCTTGCGGATTGCCCTTTTTGTAGATGGTCAAACGGCACTGCCCCCGGTAGGGATTTTTCGTGTCGTGCTCCCCGGCCACGATTTCCAATTCGCCATCGCCATCCGCGTCGACGACCGAGAGCGAGTGCGGACAGCGCATGAGGTCGATGGCATGTCGAACCCACGGTTGGCTCCAGTCGTCCGGCTGTTCGAACCATGCCACCTTTCCGAAAGGTTTAAATCTCTCGTCACCTGCATAAAAACGCTGCTCACCAACCACGATGTCGAGACGTCCGTTGCCGTTCACGTCCATGATCCCGATCGGCGAGCCTTCAAATTCTTTGTGATCGCACAGGTTGTGCACCGTGAAATTGCCTTCCCCGAGATTCTCGAAAACCCAGTTTCCCGAAACCAGATCGAGCCGACCGTTGCCATTCATGTCCGCCGCCCGGATCTGCTCCCGCAGCGGCACCTCCGCCAGCGTACGCTTTTTCCACGGACCGGATTTTGGATCTTCAGGCACCTCAAATAATTCCGGCCAGGTATCCTCAGACCCCGCATCATGGTAAGCCACGACCAGAGCATTTTTTCCGCCAGGAAGAATGGGGGCGAA
>CAZSPO010000436.1:947-3159 GCA_964608775.1 uncultured Chthoniobacterales bacterium
CCAGTCCCCATGCCCGGTCCCAAGCGGATACACCTCCCACACCCCATTTTCGGGATCGACGGGTTTCAGCCAGCAAAGGTGGCTGGTCAGGCGGTTGTATTCCTGGTCACCATCCGGGCGCGGCCAGGTTAGGGCACCGCGACATGCTTGCGCTGGTGACCGATTGTAATCCTGTTCATCGGCCGGAAGCGGCAAGGTGCCAATCAACTCTTCCCTACCGTCGCCATCGACATCGCCCACCGTAATGACCTGCGTGATCTCTGGAATCTGGAAGCGCTCGAGCGTGGTATGCCGATACCACCAGCGCCCACACACCACTTCCTTGATTCCATCTCCATCAAGATCGCAGGCCAGAATATCGGTGGTCAACGCCGGCTTGTCCTTATCGAGGAAGCGATGAGGGATTTGCGTTAGCGGATGCGGCTTGCCACCTGGTGTCCAGAGCTGAATCCGGACTTTCCAACATTCTTTACCTACAATTGACCATTTTCCTTTCAACTTGAACGCACGTGCTTCGTGCGTGCCTGCCCCGGCGTAGATTGGTGTGGATTTCCATGTATTGCCCGCATCCGCAGTACGAAATTCGATCAACCGTGCCCGGTTGTTGTAAATCTCGCTCCAGCCGCCCTGGTCCATTTCGCCGACAAAGAGACAGGTCTCTCCGGTCTCTTCATCCTTCCACACGTCGAGTGAATGGGAGTAGATAAGACCATCCATTAGGCGGTGTTCTACCCACTGGTCCGTCTGGCCCGCTTCATTGCAGTTCTCAAACCAGCACAGGTAGCCATCTTCATATTCCGAATCCGTGGCAATCAAATCCAACTTGCCGTTACCTGTGATATCGAATGCCCGTATCCGACACATCTCGCGCAGGGTCGGGGCGTAAACGGTTTTTTTCCACGGTCCGCTGTAGGGTCCTTCCGGCGGCATCTGGTAAAGAGCGGTTCCTGAGGCAATCTCGATTTTTCCATCCCCGTCAAAGTCCGCCGCCACCAGGCCCTCTTCGTGGCAGCCGTGCTGGAGATGGTGCGGAATCCACTCACCCTCCGCGTTCTCGGGATCCGGGCGAAAGATCGTCAACCCAGGCTGTTCGGGAGTCGGGAAAATATCGTTGGCGATCATCTCGCGCACGCCATCGCCATCCACATCAGCAAAGCAGAGGTCGTGCGCCCCCTTGGCCATGCTGGTGGCAAGGGTGCGCCGCTCCCACGGCTGGTGGATGTCCGGTCCCGGCTTCAGAGAGACGATCCCCCATTTGTCTCCGCGCTCCCCGGCCACCACCTCAGGCCGACCGTCGCCATCAATGTCCTCCATGACCAGACCGACATGGAAGGTGTGTTCATTCTTTAGCTCAAAAACGACTCCGCTCTCGCCAGTTTCCGGTCGATACCATTTCATGCCGCGGCCACCCCCGATCATGACCTCATCATGGCCGTCGCCATCGACATCGCCGATGCCAAGGCACCATCCGGTCCCCATCAGTGGGTCGGCGTCGAGGATGGCAAGATTCCAGTTATACTCTGTTTGGTCAGTTCTATTACTCATGGCTTTGGCTTTTATTTTGGTTTATTCAAATGATATTCGGCTCC
Source organism: uncultured Chthoniobacterales bacterium (assembly GCA_964608775.1). Taxonomy (GTDB): domain Bacteria; phylum Verrucomicrobiota; class Verrucomicrobiia; order Chthoniobacterales; family CAZSPO01; genus CAZSPO01. The sequence continues at coordinate 2,537 of CAZSPO010000436.1, forward strand.
CCATTGTGCGCGCCAATTCGTTGATTTCATCGACCTCCGTGGTCGGCAGCATCGCGGTGAGGATCCTCACGGGTTTAGTCAGCAGGTTGCGTACACTGGCCAGTTCGCGTCCGAAACCAAAAACCGTCATTGCGCTGCTCAGCGGCCAGTAGCAAGACAGGCTGTTGTGACCGCCTTCGGCGAGCAGGAGTAGGCTGTGGTCACGCTCCGGGCTGAAAAACGCCACCCAGGGGATTTCGCTCATCGGGACCTCCCAGCGGTCTGCAAGAGAGGTAATGGCCCCGTCGGCGCGCAGGCACTGGTCCGACGCCTCAAAGCGGCCCCCTGGAGTGCCTTCGTAAAGAAACCAGTAGGACGGATCATCCGGTGGCTGTTTCGTAATTTCGAAAACGGCGCCATCGGGATAGATTTCCCAGCGACACGACCACCTGCCGTTCGCCGACTCGGATTCCAGAACCACTTGATCCGGATTATGCAGAACTAGCGAAGTCGTGGATCCGCGAGGCCCGAGATGCCCGGGATGAAAATGACAATCCGGAGAATCGCCCCCTCGGAACACCGCGTTGGGTATGCCGCGGAAAGGACCGGTTTTCACCCCTTCCGGGCGATAGGTGATCCAGTCG
>CAZSPO010000437.1:0-3154 GCA_964608775.1 uncultured Chthoniobacterales bacterium
AATATCCGAATGTGCCTCCGGCACGCAACGGAACATCCGCAGATCAGATGAGATGTTTGAACCCGAACCGGGCGCAAACCCGTGCCGAAGGCACCCGGAACATGAGCCGATGAATGCGCACAAGGTCACGCCGTTCCGCATTTCGGCGACGCGCACCCTTAAGGGATTCCTCATCAAGGGCTTCGTGCTGAACGACCAACAGCTCAAACAGGGTGGCCAGGCCTTCGGCCAGGACTTCTTCGAGGAAGTTAAACGGCTCAGCTAGAGGATGTGGAGTTGCCATGTTGGCGGGCTCCCGTCACTCTTGTGTTCCCCATGGCCACCCCGATTACCATCACGGCTGTCGATCTCTTTCATCTCCAGTTTCCGCTTGAACATTTCACGGTCAAAGAACCGTGGTGTCGGCAGACTCTCGTGCGGGTTCGCACCTCCGATCCTTCTGTCACGGGTCTGGGTTGTGCGACTTACACCTATCGTTATCGGGCGGTCGAAACAGCGATCAGAGAGCATCTCGCTCCACTCATCATCGGAGCGGACCCCCGGAACAGCACGGAGCTTTGGCATCGGATGGCTTATTCCGGCTACTGGCGAAACGGGCCAGTCGTGAACAACGCCATCAGCGGGATCGACATGGCGCTTTGGGATATCAAAGGCAAACTGGCCAACCTGCCGTGTTACCAGCTTTGGGGCGGTCGCACCCGGGTGGCCGCCCTCGCTTATCAACACGTAAATGGCCATACCATTGAGGAAATCATCGAAAATACCCGAGCGATGGTCGCCCGGGGATTGAAGGTTGTCCGTTGTCAACTAGGGCATTACGCCGGTCCGGCCGACACGGCACCCACTCCCCTGCCGGGGACTCCCGATAGTGGCCAATACTACCATCCTGAAGATCGGTTGACCCATCTCCCCACCATGTTTGCCCGACTTCGGGAGACCTTTGGGCCAGGGCTCGGGATCCTCTACGATGTGCATGAACGACTCGATCCCATGGACAGCCTGCACTTGGCTAAATCGCTTGAGCCATATCGTCCGTTTTTTCTCGAAGATCCATTCGCCCCGGAGCAGATGGATTGGCTTCGGACCTTCCGGACCCAGACCGCCACAAAAATTGCGATTGGCGAATTATTCACCCACCCATTGGAAATTGTTCCCTACGTAAAAGAGCGGCTTTTTGATTACCTCCGGGTCCATCTCTCGATGATGGGGGGGATCACCCCGATGCTTCAACTGGCCCATTTGTGCGAGAGCTTTGGTGTCCGCACAGCCTGGCATGGACCGCCCGACCTCAGCCTTGTCGGTGGCGCGGCGATGGTCCATCTCGATGTCGCCCTGCCCAACTTCGGCGTGCAGGAATGGGCTGCCCGTTCACCGGTGGAATACGAGATCTTCCCGGGAGCCCCCGAGTTGCGTGACGGTTATCTTTATCCCAACGATAAGCCGGGGCTCGGCATCGGTTTTGAAGAAGAGTTAGCCCGCGATTACCCGCCCCACGGCAACGATTCCCACTGGCTCTTGATGCGGCGCCCTGACGGCTCTCTCACCCCTCCTTAAGCCGGGGGGTCGGGCTCGGTGGAGTGCCGTGATATTTCGCGTTGCGAAACTTCTTCATCCACCTAGATTGCTTCGTTCCATTCCTCCCCGAATGAAAACAAACTTGTTCCTCAAGGTATTTTGCTTCCTCGGACTCGTGGGATTTTCTGGCCTGCTTCCGGTGCGGGGGGTGATCGTGGCGACCGGGGACGGAAGCCAAAATAGCAGTTCGTCCGGGTTATCATCGGAGTTGCAGACTGCGTGGGGTCATGTTGGGCGGGTTGGGAGCGGGAGCGGGGTGTTTCTGGGCAGTTACCCGACCGGCCACTGGGTGTTAACCGGTTGGCACGTGGCAGAAGGTGCCTTCATCCTCAATAGCACCTCTTACGCGGCCGTTTCTGGTTCCAGCGTTCGAGTCGAGAACGAGGACGACACGGGCACTGATCTACGGCTTTTCCAAATCGTGACCAGCCCCGGGCTCGGCAATTTGAACATCCCGGAGGAAGCTCCCGCCGTCGGGACATCGGTCGTCATGATGGGGCAAGGGCGCAATCGGGCGGCAGGTGGTACCTTGTGGACCGATGAATGGCAGGAGACATCCAACCTCGCCGAAGCTGAATACGCGGGGTATAAATGGGCCTCCGGTCGGACTAAACGATGGGGCACCAACACGATTGACACCTTTCAGTCCTTTAATGCGGGCTTCGGGGATGTCGAAGGGTTTGTAACCGACTTTGATTTAAACACGAATGAAGGCCAAGGGTCGTCCGGAGATTCCGGCGGCGGGGTATTCACCGTCGACGGGGATTTGGTCGGTCTGATGCTGGCGATTGGCGACTTTTCCGGGCAGCCTGGCAGCACGGCGGTTTTTGGCAATAACACCTTTTCCGCCGACCTCACCGCTTACAAACCGTTCATCGAAGCGACGGTGGTTCCGGAACCTTCTAGCCTTTTGCTGTTGTTAGGCGGGCTCGTCTTGCTGATTCGTCGCCGCGCCCGAGATGAAGCGTCACCTTCCTGAAATCAGGTAAGCCATCCGTGAGATCTGCCGATTCAGGAGGGCGTCCAAGGTGGCTGCCCGACTGACCAACGCATCCAAGCGCTGCTGGAATTCAATCCGCGTGAGTGGCGTGCGTAGCAGGGCTTGCTTTTGATCGAGAATCACCCGCATCTCCACCAACCAAGGCTCTGCCTGCGGACTCACGAGGTTTTGTAACTCCTCAATTTTCTCGTCCAAGCCCGTGGCACCAGACCGCCTGATGCGACCGTGAATCAGAGAGGTTGTGAACGCTGGCATGATGGGCAAAATCCGCGGAATGGAAGTGCTCAAGCTCAGCCGGAGTGGGGCCTGACCTTCAAGCTCGGCGAGCAGGATTTTGGCAGAGAAATGTCGGGGCTCGAGCGCGAGGACTTCGCGCAGGCCTTCTTTGATCTGCTCCTGACTTTCCTGCTTGTCCCGCAGCTTCTTGACCGATTTAAAACGCTGCATGGCCGCTGCGAGCTCAGGGGGACGGACCTCCTCGACTGCCGCCTCGAGCGCCTGTTCGATCGTTTCGCATCCGATCACCTGCCTGTTCCACAGTTGCTTCGACTCTTTCAAAAGCAGGAGGTCGGCCACCTC
>CAZSPO010000438.1:0-3147 GCA_964608775.1 uncultured Chthoniobacterales bacterium
TTGGATAATATTCCATGACCGCTTTAACCAGTGCCATTCAGGGTATACGTGTATAAGAACATTGGAAGTATCAAAAACTGTTATGCCGGATAATCAGGAAGAATCCACCATCGACCACAAGCATCTTCGAACTGAGCGCATCCTCATTTTTGGCGAGGTGCTTTACGATTGTTTCCCGGGAGGGGAGCGGGTCCTCGGCGGGGCACCTTTTAATGTCGCCTGGCATTTGAAAGGCCTTGGCAACCAGCCGGCATTCCTCAGTCGGGTCGGCGCGGATGAGGAAGGCCGTTCCATCCGCCAAGCCATGCGGGAATGGGGGATGGAGCTGGCCGGCCTCCAGGAGGACATCACTCTCCCCACCGGTGAGGTGTCCGTGTCGGTGACCGAAGGAGATGCGAGTTACGAAATCCACGAGCCGCGCGCCTGGGATCAGATTTTGGACGAGGGCTGGTCGTCCCGCGGAATCCTGTATCACGGGTCGCTCGCCCTTCGCAGTGAAGCGAACCGGAACGCCTTACGCCCGATCCGCGAGCGTTCCGAGGGTGTGCGCTTCCTGGACTTGAATTTACGACCGCCTTACGTGGATTGGGAATTAATCCGTCGTCAGATTGAAGGCTTGGAGTGGTTGAAATTAAATTTGGACGAGTTCGGGCTATTGGCGGAAGAGCCCGTCCCGGACTTATCCAAGGCGACTCAGGTGGCGGCTGCCGTGCGCGACCGCTATCATGTGGACAACATTCTGGTGACTGCCGGGGACCAGGGTTGCCTCCTGCATGGAGCCTACGGCGAAGCCATTCTGGCACCCGCGCCCGCTCCGAAAGTCATGGTGGACACCGTGGGAGCGGGAGATTCTTTCTCTGCCGTGGCGATTCATGGCATCCTCGAGGAGTGGCCGGCCCAACGATTGATTCAATCCGCCGCCACCTTTGCCTCCCGGGTATGCGGGCTCCATGGGGCGACAACTTTTGACCGGAGTATTTACGAAGGATTGACCGATGAGTAAACAAAATGGAATACGAATCGCGTTGCTGAGCCTGCACGGCCTGGTCCGCGGAAAAAACATGGAATTGGGCCGCGACGAGGACACCGGCGGCCAGATCAAGTATGTGGTCGAATTGGCTAAAGCACTGGGAGATGCGGACGGAGTGGCCCACGTCGATTTGATCACCCGCCAGGTGGTGGATGACCGGGTCTCCGATGATTATGCCGCCTTGTCCGAGGAGATCTCCGAAAAGGCCCAAATCGTTCGCATCCCCTTTGGCCCCAAGCGCTACCTTTACAAGACGAGCTTCTGGCCCTTTATCGACATGTTCGTCGACCAATGCCTGGCCCACTTCAAGCGGACCCGGACAGTGCCGGATATCATCCACGGGCACTACGCCGATGCCGGTTACGCGGGCGGTCAACTGGCCCGCTTGCTCGGGATTCCCTTCGTCTTTACCGGCCACTCCCTCGGGCGGGTAAAACTGCAGCGTCTTCTGGACCACGGCATGTCCTCGGAAAATATCGAAAAGAAATTTCAAATCAGCCGCCGGATTGAAGCTGAAGAATATGCCCTCGAGACCTGTTCCTTGATCGTGACCAGCACCCACCAGGAGGTGAAGGAACAATACGAGATCTATGAAAACTACACGCCGGAACGCATGGAGGTCATCCCCCCCGGGGTGGATCTCGATTCCTTCCGGCCCGCCAAAGCGGAGGATGAACCCACCGAAATTGAAGCGGCCATCGACCGATTTCTCGATGATCCAGAGAAGCCGGTTATCCTCACCATGGCCCGCCCGGATGAACGCAAAAACCTCGAAATGCTGGTCCGGGTTTATGGCGAGTCCCCGGAGCTGCAACGCCGTGCCAATCTGGTCCTCATCATGGGCCGCCGGGAGGATATCCGCGAGATGCCCGTCGGCCAGCGCGCGGTCCTGACCCGCATCCTCACCCTGATTGATGTCTACGACCTCTATGGCAAAGTGGCTTATCCCAAGGCCCACGAACCCTCCGATCCGCCACATATCTACCGGATGGCGCAAAAACGAAAAGGGGTCTTTGTCAATCCCGCCCTGACCGAGCCCTTCGGCCTGACCCTCCTCGAAGCGGCTGCCTCCGGCGTTCCAATCGTGGCCACTCACGATGGGGGGCCCCAGGATATTCTGGCCAACTGCCAGAATGGCCTGCTCGTTGATCCCCTCGACCCCCGGGTGATCGAAAAGGCGCTTCTGCAAGTCCTGACAGAGCCCGACCGGTGGGAAACCTGGAGCCGGAATGGCCTTGATCATGTAGAAAAATTCTATTCCTGGAGCCACCATGCCGAGCGCTACATGCGGGACGTCCTGTCCATCCTGGACTCCTTTCATGCCCCGCCGGAAATCGTGACCGGCCGACACACCCGCCGGATTACCGATATCGACCGCCTCATCCTGGCCGATGTCGACAACACCCTGACCGGCGATGATGAAAGCATGCTCCGCTTTTTTGAACTGGTGAAGTCCTCCGATGCCCATATCGGCTTTGGCATTGCCACCGGGCGCCGCTTTGAGGATGCGACCCAGTTGCTCAATGACATGAATATCCCCCAACCGGATTTGATGATCTCCTCGGTGGGAACGGAAATCTATTATGGTAAAAATTTCACCCGCGATGAAAGCTGGCGTAAACACATCGATTTTCGATGGGAGCCCGACAAAATACGGGAGATTCTGGAGCCCGTGGAGGGGCTCTGGATGCAACCGGAAAACGAGCAATCCGGATACAAAATCAGTTTTGAGATGGATCCGCAGGTGGCACCCACGGTTCCTCAAATCCGCCGCCTTCTCCGCGAAAAAGGCATCCGGGCAAAGGTGATCCTGTCGCTCGGCATGTTTCTCGACATCATCCCCAGCCGGGCCGGGCCCGGGTTGTGTATCCGGCACCTGGCCTACAAGTGGGAACTCCCGATTGAGCATATTCTCGTCGCCGGGGACTCCGGCAATGACGAAGACATGCTGGCCGGGAACACCCTGGGCGTGGTCGTCGGCAACTACAGCGGTGAACTTGAGAAACTGCGCAAGTTCCCGAAAGTCTATTTCGCCGAGCAGCATCATGCCGCCGGAATCATTGAGGGCATTGAGCACTACAATTTCCTCCACGAGATTCGAGTCCCCGGGGATGATG
>CAZSPO010000439.1:0-3142 GCA_964608775.1 uncultured Chthoniobacterales bacterium
CGGGTGGTGTTGGTGACAACGGGCAACCGCTATTTGGAAGGTGCCTTGGAGGCATTGGTCGGGACAGGGTTGACGTGGGAATCGGCTCAGCCCGGTGTGGCGCTGCCGGATGGGGGCGACTTGGTCATTTACGACGGGGTGCGTCCGGACGGGCAGAAGCCGCAGGGGGGCGCGATGCAACTCTTGGTGAATCCGGGCGAGTCAGGTTTTTGGGGGGAAGCGACGGGGGCATTGACCGAGCCGTTGGTTACCCGGGTGAACGAGGGTTCGCCCTTGATGCGGTATGTCGAGTTGGGGGAGGTGCGGGTGGCGCGGGCGACCGCTTTTCAGCCGACCCCAGGGAGCGAAGGGTTGGCGTGGTCGTTTGAACAACCGTTGTGGTTTGGGCGCTGGGAGGAGGGGAGGGGCTGGATCGTGTTGGGATTCGACCCGGCTGCGGGGGACTTGGTTTTGCGGACGGCTTTTCCGATTTTTTTAACGAACCTCTGTTTCGAGCTACAAGGAGGCGGGGGCGGAGCCATGGCGATACTGCCGGGTCGGACCGAGACCGAGCTGGGAGGACGCCCGGTGGAAGGGGAGTGGCCGCTGGCTTCGGAGGCAGCTGTTGGGTGGGGGGGGCGACCGATCTGGTGGGGGTTGCTGGTGGTCGCGTTGGGGTGGGTTTTTGTCGAGTGGACGACCTACCATCGGAGAATCACCGAGTGAAAGCCTCGGGTAACACAAGTCAAGGTCGCCACTCTGACGAATTGCACCGACGCCGCATGTGGTCTCTTCAACAACGGACACTACCATATAGTTGTCTGCGGCGCTCCGCCAATGGCGGAAATGTGCGGGCGTCTTGTTACGTAGCCACCGTTCCTATGTTGGGGTGTCATTCTGATGGTCGGCAACGCATATCTCGGCAATGGCGCGACGCAAAACGTCCACAGCAAAATCCGCATCTGCGTCGTTTGCTTGTCGAACATACGGGTGGTTCATATTTTGTCGAACGTAGAGCTGTGGCACGGAGTGAGCGGCAGCGAACGGAGTTGATACGACCGACTGGATATGGATTCTCGGATGCCCATCGGTCCCGAATCCGGCAAGAACCTTCTCTTCTCCTAAACCGATTTGTTTTAAACCACAGATTACGCAGATGGACACAGATTTCTTCCCTTCTTTCGTTGTCTGATCTGTGCCAATCGGTGTCATCTGTGGTTCATTCAATTTTCTTTCTCATATCGTAGAGCTGTGGCACGGAGTGAGCGGCAGCGAACGGAGTTGTCCACCAGCGTCTTGATGGCTCCCTCAGTTTGCCGAGAGGTCGCGAATGATTTTCCGTGCCAGTATTTCGTTTATTTCCTTGTGACGAGGGACTGGCTGAGTCGCTCCAGTCTGTGGGTTGTGGTAAATGTCGTGCTTTCCACCATGCCGAAGAAGCTGGCACCCGAAATCTTCGATTCGCTTGATGAGATCCCGACGTTTCATCCAACTTCGATTTCTTCCATCTTCTTGATGCCGGGAAGGTCATGTGTCGAGAATTCGTGATACAAATCCCGGAGGTGTGCCTTAAGATCCTCGAGGTCATCGCCTTGCGTCCAGTGGTCCGGATAATCATTTAGGTAGCCCAAAAACTTTCCGTCCGTTTCTTTCCAGTAAGTAATTTGTGATTTCATTCCCATAGTTTGAGCCAGAAACACGTAAAATCAATCGCCAATTATCCGATTTCTTCTTTTCAGCCATCCGTTGCGCATCACCCGCCGAACGAGCCTAAGCGAGTGATGGTTGGGTGCGTGCGCCTTGTTCGGAATTCTTGTGAGGCAAACGCATACGATCAACGTTGTAGCTTTTGCCTCCGAAAAAGTGTGGTTAGAAAAAGCCCACTAACAACCAATAAAAGCGATACCGGTTCTGGCACTAAAACCGTATTGCTTAGCTGTAATCCGTCAGTATCAGTCAGGAAAACCTCGCCGGTGAAATCTGAGTGGCTTCCGGATTAAAGTCAGATACAGCTTCAAGGACATATCATGTGTAAGTTCCGCACTCCCATTTGTTGTAGATGTGGGTGCCACTACAGTGATCGCTGCAGCAACCCATGAACAGGGAGCTAAAACCGAGATGCAACTTAGGACAAAGAATTTGAAAAGGATTTGAGGTTCATTGAGAATAGGGTGTTTTTATGTTTTCCGAACGTAGAGATGTCAAATGGAGTGAGCGAGGAACGAGCGAACGGAATTGTGGCCAGCGACTTGATAGGGTTTCAAGTAGAGCCCGAGTGTTCGGTGTCGGCAAGTGCCTTCTCGTTCCATTTTCTGTGTTTTATACCACTGATGCACACTGATTTTATTTTTCTTTTATCAGTGTCCATTGGTGTTCATCAGTGGTTGATTTCATTTTCTTTTCCCCTACGTTGCGCATCACTCGCCCGAAGGAGATTTAGCGACTGAGGGTTGAGTGCATGCGCATTGTTTCAGGGTTCGGCTTTTTTTATTCGTAGTGCGTCCAAAGGCGAAGAACCTTTACAATATGATCCTCATCAAAAACTTGATATACAAGACGATGCTGAATATTGATGCGACGCGAGTATGCCCCCGCCAAGTCACCTATCAACTTTTCGTAAGGAGGTGGATTCTGGTAAGGGTTGGCTCGCAAAATCTCCAGCAATCTTTCCGCTTTCGGCTTGAGTCCTGCACTCGCAAGCTTCTTGGCGTCCTTCTGAGCCTGCTTCGTGAAAAATAATTGGAAATTCACCAAGCGAGTTCGTTAGCACAATCTTCAATCGGAGTCTTCAATCCAGAACGAATCGACTCACGCATGCCAGGAATAGAAACTAGATACAGCGTCTCTTGAATTGACCGCCAGTCGCTCTCTGAAACGAGCACTCCATTGGAACGCTTACCCGTAATCTGGATGGGTTCATGCGAGTTGGCCACATCATCAAGCAGCTTGTAGATCATGGAACGAGCGGTGGTAGCGGAGACGGTCTGCATAGTCAGAACGTGCGTTAAAGCGTGCGCCATGTCAAGCGATATTCTTTTTTGCCGAACGTGAAGGTCTGGCACGGCGCGTTAGCGACGTTGTCCAGCACCGCCTTGTTCTGATTTGTCTCTCACAAAGGCACGAAGGCACAAAGCGATTCTTCGAGGTTTCCATTGATCGTTCG
>CAZSPO010000440.1:0-3129 GCA_964608775.1 uncultured Chthoniobacterales bacterium
TGATGAAGTCCTTGCAAGCGGCGAGGGATTCCTCGTCGATGGTTTCCATCCGCTTTTTCGTGAGGGGCCCAAGGTTTTCGATGGTTTGGCCACCGTTGCCATCGGCTTTTGTTTTGAGCACACCACGCGGTGCGTAGGTTTCGGCAAAGGTCTTGCCACTTTTCAAGACCCTGTCGCCCGGATAATCGCGGTTCTCGGGTTCCTCTTCGGCGTTAAGATGGTAGAGGCTGCCCATGAACTCATCGAAGCCGTGCATGGTGGGAAGGTGTTCGTCGAGGTCGCCCTGGTGATTTTTGCCAAACTGCCCGGTAGCGTAACCTTGGCTCTTCATGATCGTGGCCATGGTGACATCGGTCGGTTGCCAGCCTTCTTTTGCGCCAGGCAGACCGACCTTGGTCATGCCCGAGCGGACCGGAGAGGAGCCGCTGATGAAGGCGGCGCGGCCTGCGGTGCAAGATTGCTGGGCGTAATAATCGGTAAAGCCGACACCCTCAGACGCGATGCGGTCGATGTTCGGCGTGCGGTAGCCCATCATGCCGCGGCTGTTGTGGCTGATGTTCCAGAGGCCGATGTCATCCCCCCAAATAACGAGGATATTGGGTTTCTTGGTGTCAGCAGCCTCTACAGAGGGGGGTGCAGAAAATAATGCAATCCCCGCTGTGAAGGCGATGACGCTACGTGATAAAAGGTTGGATTTCATAGGCAGTTGGTGAGTGAGGATGAGTGGGTGTTGAAGTGGAAACGCTGATGGGGAGTCGAAATTGGTGCGTGCTTGATTTGAAGCAAGCTTTATAGTTAATTTTCTCCCGACCGCCATTGGCACTACGGGCAATTATTTTGCCCGTAGGGGCAAAATAGGAGCTCCTTATTGCCTGAGGGTAACCGATAACTGGACCAACTCTGCCAACGAATTTGCTCCCATCTTTGACATGATCTGGGCGCGATGAGATTTGACCGTGCGTTCCGAACAAAGCAGGGCCGCGGCAATTTGTTTGTTCGGTTCCCCTTCGACCACCCGGCGAAAAACCTCGCGTTCGGTTCGGGTCAGACCGCTAGCCCGTTTTTCTAAATCTCGTCGCCGGGCGCAAGCCAGGTCACGGGCTTCTTCGAAATCAAAAGCCGCCTGCACCGAGTGCAGCAGCTTCTCTCGCTCCACTGGCTTGGTAAGAAAATCGAATGCACCATCTTTCATGGCCTGCACACCCATGGAAATATCGCCATGGCCGGTGAGAAAAATGACCGGCAGTTTTTCCCCCTGGCGAATCAGCGCCCGGTATAATTCCAGACCGCTCGGTCCTCCCGGCATCCGCACATCCAGCACGAGACATCCGCGAAGGGGAGCTACCCGGGCCATCAGAAAATCGGCCGCAGCGCCATACCCGCACACTTCGTAGCCGCCACTGCGCAACACCCGTGCCAAAGCTGTGCGAAATGATTCATCGTCATCAATTAAGTAGACGATCTGAAAGGCAAAGGGGTCAGCGCTTGTATTGTGGCATTTCATTAATTTAATGATCTGTATCCCTTCTCGCTTGGCGTGTCACGCCCGTGCACCAGTGCGCTGACTCGGCTCACATCTCCCATTCTCAGTCGATCCGCAATCCACCGGTTCCGGGCTCCTTCTTTCCGGAGCTTTCTCGCCAGGTCCACTTTCCATGATGCTGATTTCGAGTCCGCATGGATCGCTTCCTCCGTCAGTTTTTGCTCCTTCAAATACCTCTCTACAATGCCCTCCCACAATTCCTCTCGCATCAGCCCATATTCCTGACCGGATGCCGAGCCAAACGCTGCCTCCCATTCCTGATGGTCTTGCAGCAGCCCTTTTTTGTATTCCTTTGATGCCAACGCCCAGCCTCGCGTGTATCGCTGCATCAATTCCTCGTGTTTGCCCGCTTCCTCCTCCGCCACCACTTCCAAATACCTCGCATAATTTCGCATCCCACGCCGATTGTCCGGGAATCCAAGATCCCCCAGAAACGTCCCTCTTTCCAGACATCCAGGGAACTTCCTCTGCCAATATTGTCGATAACTCCCAATCCCAAAGGTTTCCAACTCCTCGATTCCACACAAGCCAGCCCGCACAGGATTGAGATGAATGTAGTCGATCAACCCCGCCCAATACGGGCCGGGTTCCACCACCAAGGATTTGTATCGCCCTTGAAACACATGTCCGCGCTCTCCTCGAGACCGATTAAATCGCGTCGCAAAAACCCCCAGCAATCGCCCCATCCATTCCGATAAATTCGGCACGGGCGTCTCCACCGCTATGTGATAGTAATTACTCATCACCACATAGGCATGAATCCGCCATCGCGCACTCTCCGCCGTTTCCAACAAGGCCCGCTCAAAAGCTTCTCCGGCCCCACCCGTAGTAAAAAGCTCTTTACGATAGTTTCCTCGTCCAATGACGTGATACTTCGCACCCTCAAATTCCAACCGCGGTTTGCGTGGCATCCTCCCCGTCTATGACACCCGCTCGCCCAGGTCAAGCACTAAATCCCACAATACAAGCGCTGACCCCTTTTGCCTTCCTTTTGAATATCTCCAACAGTTGCCGTTCGGAGGATCAAAAGTCTTCCCGCTTGGCGAGACGATGGAATAAAACTGCGACTTCGTAGCGTGCCCAGCCTGCGCCGTAATCGGGATGGTGCGCCACGGGCCTTTTGGATCCTTGTTTGGGTTTTTATATACCTTCTTCTGTTCGTCGGTTAGCGGAAGAAGGTTGCGACTCATTTTGAACGCATCACGAGACTTCGCATAGAGAAGTATATACTCATGCACATCGCCAATCGCTTCTCTGTTCTCCCTTGAATAACGTTTCTGCCATACGTTGGAGGCAATGAAGCTCCCTCGACCACAGACTTCATCCATAAGCACACGGAGATAGGGCATTTCATAATCATCAATAGAAATCCAAAATGACCCATCTGGCGAAAGCAAACGCCATAGAATAACCAGCCGCTGGCGCATCAACGACAACCAGATGGAATGCTCGACGCCATCATCATAGTGCTCAAAAGCAGAACCCGTATTGTAAGGAGGATCAATGTAGATGCACTTGACCTTGCCGGCGTAGTCCTGCTCCAGGGCCTTGAGGGCGAGGAGGTTGTCGCCGTGGATGAGGAGGTT
>CAZSPO010000441.1:0-3123 GCA_964608775.1 uncultured Chthoniobacterales bacterium
GACAATCTGAAAGACGAGCAGCTCGGGCGGGTGGTGGAAGCGGAGGCATCCGAAATGAGAGAGCCCCGATGGGAGCGGGGACTGCGGGAAGCGCTGGGCGTGCTGGACCGCGATCCGGATATGCTCCAAGCCGGTCGAAAGGGCGAGCCATGGAAGGTGGACTTGGCGCGCTACCTGCGGGAGGTTTATTTGACTCCCTATCGTTGGATCGCGGAGCACCTTTCGATGGGTGCGCCGTCTTACGTGCAGAGCCTGGTCAGTCGGCAACGGCACCGCGAAGCATCGAAAGAATGGAGATTGCTTCAAAAACATGGAAAATTGGACTGACCACTTTTGATTTCACTTGATCCAGTGGCGCCCAAACGCATGATCCTTCCAACGATCCCACGCCTCGCGGTTGCTGGCCGGAACCCCGAGATGAAACGGCTCCGCGCCGAGCAGCTTGGCCATTGCCTGAACCTTTTCCGCCGAGGGCGCGAAATTTTCCCCCTCGGGTAGATCGAGATTAAAGTCACCAAAGCCCATGAGACTCGTTTATTGGGGAAGGGGAATGGAATCAAATTCTCTTAATTCAACCAACATATAGGCTTGTTTTAAATTAATGATGCACAATACCCCTTTGCGAATCAATTTCTACAATTTTGATAAACAAATTGATTTGTGCATCATCTTTGGGTAACAAACTCGTTGATTGATCATATATATTTAATTTGAAGCACAAATGCAGCTCCAGCTTGAAAACGCAGTCCACTACCATGACGGCGGCTTTCCGCCCGCCGACATCGACTATGCGGCGATTATTCACCCGCTGATGGAGGCTGGGGCGGCGCTCGCGCGCTACGATGAGGCGCTGAGCCGACTACACAATCGGGAATTGTTCCTGGCCCCCTTGCGCAATCAGGAGGTGGTTGCCTCCTCCCGAATGGAAGGTACGATCAGCACGGTCGATGAGATCCTCCAGTATGACAACGCCGAGGGGGAGGTGATGGTGGACATCGAAAGTGCCAATGTGCGTTCTGAGGTGCTTGAAACGATCCTATACCGGCGAGCGCTCTGGTATGCGCAAAAAGAAATTGCGGATGGGCGACCGATCAACGACGGCCTGATTCGCAGCATGCACCAGATGCTGCTTTCCTATGGCCGGGGCGCGGCAAAAAGTCCCGGCAGTTATAAGACCGAGCAAAATTACATCGGCGACGAAAGCACCGGAGTGATCCGCTATATCCCGATCAGTCCGGAAAAGCTACCCGAGGGAATGGACCGGTTCTTCAGCTATTTGAAGGAATCGACCCATCCTCAACTGGTGCGCACGGCTCTGGCCCATGTCGAGTTTGAGGCCCTCCACCCCTTCAAAGATGGTAATGGCCGGATCGGGCGGATGTTGATCACGCTCATGCTCTGGACCGGCGGTAATATTTCCTCTCCGCATTTTTACATCAGCCGCTACATGGAGGAGCACAAGTCGGCCTATATTGCCCGAATGAAAGCCGTTTCAGCAGAAAACGACTGGCTGGGTTGGCTAAAATTCTTTCTCGAAGCGGTGAAAAATCAGGCACACTTTAATCTGGAGATGATCAGCAGGATTGGAGCGCTCTACGAAGCGATGAAGCCGGTTTTCAGTGAGGCCACCGGGTCGAGGCACTCCATTGCCCTACTCGATGCGGTGTTTACCCTTCCCCGATACAGCAATCAGCGCATTTCGAAGCTTTCGAGAATTCCTCCGGCTACGGTCAACCGCTTCACGAATGCCCTCCTCCAGCATCCCGATCAGCTGCTCCGCACCGTGCAGCCTGCCGCTGGTCGGCGCGCTGCGATCTATTCGTTCGAGCCACTTCTGGAAATCATCCGCGTTTAAAAGATGACTGAGCCCAAACCGATCCTCGAAGACAATCTGGAGAACGAGATTAGCGAGGTGTCGTCCTTGCGGGCAGAAAGCCTGGTGCGTAGGCGGGAACAAGCAACGCGCATCGAAGGGCGATTCCCGTCCCCTGACTCCTGTCCCCCGACTTTCAGATCTCCCGGATCCACCCGCCGCTCCGGGTCTCCCGAAGCTTTCCCGGAACCCGCTCCATCGGTTCCTCGCACTGCTCCGGGTATTCGATAAAAACGGCCGCCAATAATTGCTCTTCCACCGGAATCCCTAGTTGCTCGAAGCAGTAGGCGGACCCCAACTGCCCCCCACTCGACCAGTAGGTTCCCATGCCCTCCGCCGTAAGGAGCAGAAGGAAGTTCTGCACCATTGCCGCCGTCGCTGCCAGGTGCTCGTCGTCGATCGCCTGCTCCTTTGGTGAGGGGTTCCCCCCGTCGCGAAATTCAGGAATCCAAGTGATCAACGCGAGCGCCCCACAGCCCGCCAACATCCGGGGAAGTTTGTTCGTCGGCCCCGCATCCGGGAACCACTCCGTGAACTGCCCCGCCAACCAGCGACACTTCCGATGCCAAAGCAGATATCCCCTCCACGGCTCCGCCAGCCCGTCGACTCCCCGATGGTAATGGAACGGCGCCCAGCCCGCATCGGCCAGCGCAGCCTTAATCGTCTCCTGACAATCCCTCGCCACCCCCGGATCGATCAGCCGGGGCTCCCCAACATCACCCAATACTTTCAGCGTCCTCCGTCCCCGGATAATCGCCGAAAGATCCTCCCCACTATTGACGTTTTTTTCCATCCCAAGCACCCAAGCGGGATTTTTCCGGAGGTCAAGGAAAGCCGCTTACCCTTCCATCCTTGAGAAGATAAAGTTGCTGATCAGAAAATTCTCATGAAAACACGAGCAACAACATCCAAACCATCAAATTGGACGAGGAGGCCTACAAGCGACTGAAAGACTGGAAGTGTTCGAAAGGGGATTCTTTTTCTAAAGTCGTCAAGCGAGTGGTTCCGGAACCGCCGACACTTCGATCGAATGAAAGACTTAAAATCTAAAGCCCTGGACCCGGCCTGACGCTTCAGAGTCCCCTCTTCAATGAAGTATCATTTGTAAGGGAGCTGTTCCATGAGAGGGCCAAAACCCCTGATCCCCTGTAGAGGCGCTGTCTCGCAGCGCCCTATAAGCTTTCCTCCGAACTCAGCCGGCGACCGCTTCCGCGTAGTTGGCCGAAACCTGGTCCCAGTTGACGACGTTC
>CAZSPO010000442.1:0-3122 GCA_964608775.1 uncultured Chthoniobacterales bacterium
CCAAATAATACGGGCTCAACCCCGCCAGCGGCGTCCGGGCGAACCCCCCGTCCCGAAACCCCTCCGCCCCCCCCAACATCAACAGCGCCCCGCCCCGTTCGCGCACGAACCGGGCGATGTTTTCCTGGTCTTCCGGCGAAAAGAAATCCGCTTCGACCGCGCCGATAATCAAGGCGTCGTAAGCAAAAAGCGCCGCAGCATTCGGCGGGAACCCCTCCCGCAATTCCTCCGCATCGCGGGTGTTCAATCGCACCAAAACCGGTTCGTCGTAGCGGGCATCGGTTTCGTCGGTCTCCGCTCCGCGAAAAAGGGGGTTGGCCCGCTCCCCTTCTCGGCGGCGGAAGGAGAAGGTCGGTTCTCGCTTCGCCAATCGAATCAGGCTGACGAGTTGAATCTGCTCATCCTCCCCCAGGGCGCGTTGCAGAAATTTATGTTCCCAATTGGGTCGACCGCCCACGTAAAGAACCCGGATCGGTTGGGTGCGCCGGGGGACAACGACGTGCCGTTGGTTGTTACGCAGGGTCAATTCCTCCACTCCCTCCGCCTCCGCCAGCAACCGGTATCCATGGGTCCCAGCTTGTTTGGGGAGCCATTCAAACGTCACCCGATCGGACGCCACCCCTTCCCCCGGCACCCATTCGATGGTGTCGACCGGTTGACCGGTTGCGTCAAACGCCGTCACCCGAATGGTGCGCCCAGCCAGACCGGTCGCCTGAAGCGGCACCGTGAGCCGGACGGGCGCGGCTTCAAAGGGCGATTGATCCACCTCGACCCTCCCCATGGCGATATCCGGTCGGTCGACGATTTCGGTGAGGGGAAGCGCATGAATGGGGAACGGACTTTCTGGCAGCGGCTCCGTCCCTGTGTCGGCCCCATCGGAAAGCAAGAGCAGCCCGGCGACCGGACGATCGGCATTTTGGGCGGTCAGCCGCTCCAACGCATCGCCCAACGCCGAGCGGCGTCCACCTGTTTGCAGGGGGGTTCCGGTGGCCAACAGCCGGGGGCGATCATCGAAGGCGTGGAGCCGGACGTTGAACGTGCGCCCGAGTTGATCGCGCCAGCCTCCCGGCTCTGTGGTCAACAAGGCGGCTGCTTTCTCGATGCGCGTTTGTCCATCCGGTCCGGGCAGGTCCATGCTCGGGCTGGTGTCCACCAGGATGAGAAAATCGTTTTGCCCGGGAACCGGTCGGTCGGTGACCTGCGAGGGGTTGAGCAATGCGAGGGCCAGCAGGGCGAACCCCAGCAGTTTCAGGGTGGCGGCCAGCCAGCGCCCCCAGCGAGGTAACCCCTCTGCCCGCCGGTAAACCCCGACGGCCAGGAGGGTCGCAAATAAAAAAAGGGCCGCAGCAGGCCAGACCCACGCCGGATCGATGGTCCAACGGGTCATCGCGCCAGTTCCTCATAGTAGGCTTCCACCGCCTCAGTGAAGCGGGGCGGCACCGGATCTCGCTCGACGGGACGGAGATGATCTTCGGCTTGAAGTTCGGCCAACCGATCCGCGAGCCGTGCCTCGGCCTCTTCCAGCGGACGCAGCACTTCGTTCGCGAGCAAGGCTTGATTGGGCGGCAGGGCGTGCCGCCGACTCTCGGCCCGCATGGAGCGAGCGGCGTCACGCGCCCGGTAAATGGCGGAGCGCACCCCGGCATCGGGCACGAGTTCTTCGAGTTCGCGCATCCGGTCGGACCACGATTCGAAGCTCTCGCCAAAAATCGGGCCTGATCCGGCCGATCCGGCTGATCGGTCTGATCGGTCTGATCGGTCTGATCCGGCCGATCCGGCTGATCCCTCACGCTCCCCGCTTTCGGTGCGGATGGCTTCGGTCAGCTCGTTCAGCTCCGCTTTTGCAAACTGCATCGCTTCCTGTTCCCCCCCCATCACCCGGCGGGCGGCGCGGTCGATGGCGGTTTGCATCTCTCTCAGGCTTTGCTCGGCATTCTCGCCCAGGCGTTGGGCGGTTTCCGGGGCACCGAATTCAGCGGCCTGCCGGGTGGCTTCCAGTTGTTCGGGTAGCCGGGCTGCATCGGCTCCCCGGAGCGCTTCCGCGAGGTCAGCCGCTGCCAAGGGTTCGGTTTCCTGCGCGGCCTCCCCCAGTTTGCGAGCCGATTCCATCACCTCCTCCAACCGCTGTTCCAGTCCGCGCTGTCCACCTGGCTGATCGGCGGTCTCCAGGGTGGGCGGGGCCGCTGCTGCCGGGCGGTCGGTCGCCATTTCCCGGTTCAGCGCCGCTTGATCGTCCGCGAGCTGCTTGGCTGCTTCCGCTAATTTGCCCAACTCCCGGGCGAGCGCCTGGGAGGTCATCCCACGGACCTCTTCTTCCAGTGACCGAAATTGCTGCTCCGCCCGGCGACCTTCCGCCAGGGCTTGATCCACTCGTTCCTCACTCAATTGCTCTCCCGCTTCCCGGACCGATTCGCGGGCTTCTCCCAAGGCGGCCTCGCGCCGGGCCTGCCCGGCATCGGCCAGAGCTTCCGCTTCCTGCATCCGTTCCATGGCCTCGTCCGCCTCCGCCAACAGGGCGCGTTGTTCCTCTTCCAACCGCTCCAATTCCCGACGGAGCGCTTCCTGCTCTTCGGGGTCGGTGGCCTGTTGCCGTGCCATTTGCACTTCGCTCAGTTTCTCATTCAAATCCTCCCCGCTCCGCCAGTTCTTTCAGCCGATTTAACACCTGCAACAGCGCTTGCTCCGCCTCGTTTTGGCTAGGAGCCGCCTCATTGGCGGTCTCATACCGGTCCTCGGGACGTTTCAAATCCATATCTTCCATCGACAAATTTTGCATCCCTCCCCCCCCGGCCGCTGCTCCTTCCGCCATCATGATCGACCACTCATCCCCCACCAGCCGGAGCAACGCCTCGTATGCAGCCCGCGCTTCCGGCAGCGCCGAACGGAGCGGCTCCCATTCCCCAGAATCCGCTGCCGTTTGCAAAAACGGGATCGCCCGGGTCATTCCCCCGCGGGCTTCCTGCAACACGGCGACCGCCGCCGGGTCTTGCACCTCGGGAAGCAACGCATCCAAGGTCTCAACTGCGGCTACCTGAGCTTCCGCCACTGTTGCACGCCGCTCGCGGGTACGGGCCGATGGAGCACCCGCCTCCTGCAACGCTTTCCAAGTCGCAATCACCAAG